>PWLF01000040.1 GCA_003559475.1 Bacteroidales bacterium | reverse complement strand
TGGGAGAATTCTTTTTTCTTAATAATATCAAAGTTGAAAATCCCGATAAGCTATTAAATATATCCAATCATACTAATTCAAATAAAATTTATGCATGTAAAAGCAAGAATACATCTGATAGGATATTAATCCCTGTTGGAGGAGGAAAAGATTCAATAGTAACTTTAGAAACATTAAAAAATCATGCTCAAACAATACCAATGGTTATTAATCACAGAGCCGCCACAAAAAAGACTATTGAAAAGGCGGGATATACTCCTGATAACACCATAGTTGTTAACAGAACTTTAGATCAAAACATGATTGATCTTAATAAAAAAGGATATTTAAACGGGCATACGCCTTTTTCAGCACTTCTAGCTTTTGTATCTTTACTTGCAAGCGCAGGAACAAAATCTAAACATATCGCATTATCAAACGAATCAAGTGCAAATGAATCTACAATTCCCGGAACTTCAATAAATCATCAATATTCAAAAAGCTACAACTTCGAAAAAAAGTTCCGTGAATATGTTGCTGATAATATCAGTAACGATATTAATTATTTTAGTTTTTTACGACCTTTTAATGAATTACAAATAGGGAAATTATTTGCCGGATATGATAGGTATCATCACATTTTTAAAAGCTGTAATGCAGGTAGTAAAACCGATAATTGGTGCTGCAAATGCCCCAAGTGCCTGTTTGTTTACATTATCCTGTCTCCTTTTTTGGCTCCTGAAAAAATGATTGATATTTTTGGAGAAAACTTGTTAAACAAAGAAGATTTAAAGAATTATTTTGATGAACTTACAGGGATATCAAAACTTAAACCTTTTGAATGTGTTGGAACAATTGAAGAAGTTAATGCAGCTCTTTGCATAACTATTAACAAATATTATTGTTCTGAATACAAACCATCGCTGATTAAGCACTATCTTAAATCAGGGAAATATGAAAATTACAAGAATCATGACAAAATTCTGCTTAACCAATTATCTAAGGAGCATTTTGTGCCTGATGAACTATTTGAACTTTTAAAATTGAATTAAATTATTTTTATGAACAACAAGATTATAAACGAACTTTTTAAAAACAAAAAAATATTAATACTTGGTTTCGGATTAGAAGGAAAATCAAGCTACAATTTCATTAGGAATTATTTTCCTGATGTTACTATTGGAATTGCCGATAAAAAAAATGACATACAAGATATTTTCAAGACAACATTTAAAAATGAAAAAAAAATAATTTTTCACACCGGAGCGGATTATTTAAATTATTTATTTTTATATGATGTTATTGTAAAAAGTCCCGGCATTTCATACAAAAAATTTTCTTCAAAAAATGACCTTCCTTTAATTACAACTCAAGCAGAAATATTTTTACGCTTGTTTCGCGACAAAATTATTGGAGTAACAGGCACCAAAGGAAAGTCAACAACATCAAGTATCATATATAACATTTTGAAATTAGAATCAGAAAATGTTATTTTAGTAGGCAATATAGGCGTTCCACCGCTTGATAAAATTGCAGAATCCGAAAAATGCTCATGGATTGTTTTTGAACTAAGCAGTCATCAACTGGAAAATTTGAAAATATCTCCACATATAGCTATACTTCTAAATATATTTGAAGAACATCTTGACCATTATAAGTCATACAATGATTATCAAACGGCAAAATTTAATATTTTTAAATATCAAAATAAAAGCGATTCATTAATTTTTAACTCAGAAAACAATATCATATCTGATTATATTAGTAAAACCCCTGTTGATTCGAAATTAATTTCAATTGGTAACGATGCTGGTAACAATTTTTGTTATCTTAAAGGTAATGATATTCATTGCAATGGAGATATGGTATTTAAAGATATTTCCAAGAGTTTTAAATTAGCAGGCAAACATAATCTTATCAATATAATGGCTGCAATATCGGCATGCAAAATTGCAGGAGCTGATAAAAATTTAATAAAAAAGGGTGTGTCTGAATTTACTGGATTGCCTCATAGGCTTGAATTCATTGGCAACTATGGCGGCATTGATTTTTATAATGATTCAATTGCAACTATCCCTGAAGCAACAATTGAAGCTGTTGAAAATGTTCCTAATCTTTCAACCGTTATTATTGGCGGTTATGACAGAGGAGTTAATTATGAAAAGTTAGCTGAATGTTTAAAAAACTCTTCTATTAAAACTTTAATATTTATTGGAGCTGCAGGAGATAGAATTTGCAAGCTTATGCAAAAAAAAATTAACTCATCTAACACTATCGCTTATAATGCTAAAACATTTGAAGAAGCAGTAAAATTAAGTATTAAGAACACTCCAAAAAACAAATCTTGCCTTTTATCCCCTGCTGCTGCAAGTTATGATATGTTTACAAATTTTGAAGAAAGAGGAAAGAAGTTTCAGGATCTGATAATAAATTATTTTAAATAATAATTATCCCGAAGAAAACACGTTTATTCTAAACAGTTTAAATTATGATTTTTATTTTTACAATTTAAAAAAAAATAGTATATTGCAGTCTTAAAACAATTGTTAAATATTAAAAAGTTTATCAAACATGAAAGAATCAACAGGAAAAGCTTTAGCAGGATTTATTTTTGGAGCAGCCGTAGGAGTTGCTGCCGGCATTTTATTTGCACCAAGAAGTGGTGAGGAAACTCGTAAGCGCATCCATGATAAAGCAAAGGAATATTCGGATGAAGCTTCGCAAAAACTTTCCGATAAAATTGACAACCTTCGTGAATATATTAATCAAACGGGAAAAGAGGTAAAAAGTAAAGTAAAAAGTACTAAAACAGAAAGTAAATAACTAAATCAATAATTAAATGAGAGGCAAAACATTGCTTGAAATTTTTTACGAGTTAAAAGAAAACTTGGAAAAATATATTGAAACTAAGCTTTCTTATATTGGGCTTTCGGCATTTGAAAAAGCTGTTAAGCTAATGGTATATATAGCATCTCACAGTGTAATATTGGTTATATTTACAATTGCTCTTTTATTTTTATCTGGAGCTGCTGCTATTTACATTGGAAAACTATTAAGTTCGTATGAACTTGGGATGCTTATTATTGGCGGATTTTATGTTTTAATCGGTCTTATTTTTTATATTTTTAGAGAGAAAATATTCAGCCCCAATATTATTAAAGCATTATTAAAAATATTTTTTCCTAACGAGGAAAAATAATTTAAATATTTTTTTAATATGATAGACAATAATCGATTTAAAAACATAAGAAGTCTTCAAGACATCAAACTTGAGAAAGCTAAATTAAAATATGACATGCTTGTTGCTGAAAAAAAACTTACAGATAATGTGAGTGTATTTGAAAATATCTTTAATGTCTCTACATATTTTTCGCAAATAAGCAAAGAACTATCAGGCTACATCAAGGTTTTTTCAAGCATTACAAGTTTTTTTAGAAAAAGGAAAAGTAGCAAAAGAAAAAGTGATGATAGTTAATTGTCAACTTAAATTTTATCCCTTATAATTTTTAAGAATAAAATTTAAAATTAATACGTTATCTTTGCAAGCTAAAAATAAAAAATCATTTAAAGTTTCTTATATGACTTTTAGTAGGATTGCATTATTATTGTTATTTTCATTGGGATTATTTTTTATTAAATCTTGCAGTGAATATCAGAATGCCCTAAGGAGTGATGACCCTGAGTTAAAATTTGAGACGGCTGTTAAGCTATATGAAGAAGAAGATTACACCAAGGCTATACGCTTATTTTCTGATATAATTTCTGTATACAGAGGCACAGAAAAAGCACAAATAATTAACTATTACTTTGCTAAAGCTCATTTTAAGCAAAGAGATTATATATTAGCAAGTCATTATTTTCAATCCTTTGCTTCAGCATATCCCAACAGCGAACATGCTGAAGAGTTTAGATTTTTAGCTGCATACTGTAAGTATCTTGATTCACCGGTATATAGCCTGGACCAAACCGTTACAAGAGAAGCTATTCAAAAATTTCAAAGGTTTATTAACCAATACCCCAACAGTGAAAAAGTTGCTGAAGCAAATAAATACATAGATGAACTAAGGTATAAATTACAGAAAAAAAGATTTGAAAACTCGAAATTATATTTCAGAATAGGCGACTACAGAGCAGCAGCAATTTCATTTAATAATTTGATAATTGACTATCCGGGAACTACCTTTGAAGAAGATGCTTTATTTTACATATTAAAATCTTACTATGAATATGCCAATATGAGTATTCCTGAAAGACAACCGGAAAGATACGAAAAAGCCGTCAAGTCATATAATGATTTAATGCGTAGGTATCCGGAAACGAAATATAAAGATGATGCAGGAAAAATTCATCAAAATGTAAAAGAATTTCTTAAAGAACATAAAACTAAAAGTGAATTAGTATCATATTAACTATTTAAAAACACAAATAATGAGTTCAATGACATATAAAAAATCCATTAAGACTGAAAAAACAACAGTAACAAGAGATACTGGCAATATTGAAAAATTATCAGGAAACATATATAAGTCTGTTGTCATTATGTCTAAAAGAGCAAATCAAATTTCATCAGAAATAAAAGAAGATTTGAATAATAAAATAAGTGAATTTTCTAGTTCTACAGATAACTTAGAAGAGGTTTTTGAGAATAGAGAACAAATTGAAATAGCAAAATACTACGAAAATATTCCAAAGCCGACTCTTATTGCAACTCACGAATTTTTAAATGATGAGATATATTTTCGTATCCCTGAAAAACAAGATAGTGAAAATTAAAAGCGATACTTAACTTATCTCTTTAATTATAGAATAAAAACCCCTTCGTGGTTTATATATCTTGCCAACAAAAATGCCTATAAAAGGAAAAAATATCATTATTGGAATAAGCGGAGGAATAGCTGCTTATAAAACAGCATTTCTCATACGCTTATTTCGTAAAAAAGGAGCAAACGTTAAGGTTGTTATTACCAAAAGTGGATTAGAATTTATAACTCGTGTAACTCTTGAAACATTATCACAAAACAAAGTTTATTGTGGAGTTTTTGACCCTGAAAATGATTATACTTCAGAGCACGTATCTTTAACCGACTGGGGCGATATTTTTATAACAGCTCCTGCCACAGCAAATATTATTGGCAAATATGCTAATGGAATAGCCGACGATGCCCTATCCACATCTCTTTTAGCTTTTGATAAGCAGAAATTCTTTGATCCTGCAATGAACTATAAAATGTATAATAATTCTTCCGTTCAAAAAAATATTGAAGTTTTAAAAAATGAAGGGGTGATAATTATTGAACCTAAAGAAGGTTTTTTAGCCTGTGGCTATGAAGGCAAAGGACGAATGGAAGAGCCCGAAAATATTTTCAAGCATATCGAAAATCACTTAAAAAAAAAAAGGTCATTTGAAGGAAAAAAAGTTCTTGTAACCGCAGGTCCAACACACGAAGATATTGATCCTGTAAGATACATTGGAAATCGATCTTCAGGACTTATGGGTTTTAAAATTGCCGAAGAATTTGCTGACAGAGGTGCAAAAGTAACACTTATAACAGGACCTGTAAGACTATCAGCCGATAATACAGATATTAAAAGAATAAATGTGATTTCTGCAAATCAAATGCATAAAGAATGTCTGAAAGAGTTTCCCGAAAAAGATATTGTTATTATGGCTGCTGCCGTTTCTGACTATACAATTGCTAATCGTGAAACCAAAAAAATAAAAAAACAAGATAGCTCTCTAAATATTGAACTAAAGCCAACAAATGATATTCTGGCAGATATGGGAAAAATAAAGCAAAACAAACAAATCCTTGTGGGTTTTGCTTTAGAAACCGACAATGAATTGAATAATGCCAAAGAAAAACTTAAAAAGAAAAATCTTGACATGATTGTTCTTAATTCACTAAATGATAAAGATACTTGTTTTGGTACGGAAACAAATAAAATTTCCATATTAGACAATAATAAGCAAATTATTCGGTTTGATTTAAAAAGTAAAATTGAAGTTGCAAAAGATATTGCAGATCATATTTATAAGCTTACAAAATAATTTTTACCAAAAATGGCTTTAAAGTCCTTCATATTTATAAGTCTATTTTCTATATGTTCCTGCTTACTTGGGCAGGAAATAAGGGGTCGAGTTCAAATATCAACACCTGGCATGTCTGAACATGAAAGGCAGATAATGCGTACCCTACAAGGAGAATTGAATGAGTTATTCAATCAAACCAGCTGGACAAACTATGAATTTCATCAAAATGAAAGAATTGAAGCAAGTATTAGAATAACTATTGATGAAAAAGAAGGTGCAGACGTCTATAAAGGCACTATTCAAGTACAGTCAAGAAGACCTATTTATAACAGCTCCTACAGTAGCCCTATATTAAATATCAACGATAGAGATTTACAATTCAGATATTCAGAAAATGAAAATTTGGAATATTCAGATAATACTTTTCAACATAATATTACCTCAATTATTGCTTTCTACGCATATATTATTATTGGATTTGATTTTGATACATTTAAACCACTTGGGGGTACGGAATTCTTCCAAAAAGCTGAAAATGTTGTTAACTTGGCACAAAATGCTTCCGAACCCGGTTGGCAATCATTTCAAAGTCAACGTAACAGATACTGGCTTGTTGAAAATCTGTTTAACACACAATACCAGCCGGTAAGAGAAGCGATGTATAAATATCATCGAAAAGGATTTGATAAACTTGTTGATAATACTGACATCGGAAGAGAAAACGTAACAGAAGCTTTAGAATTGTTAAGAAGAGCTCATAGACAAAGGCCCGGAAGCTACCTTATGCAAATAATAATGACAACAAAAAATGATGAGCTGGTTAATCTATATTCTGAAGCATCTTCAAATGAACAATCAAGAGCTATTGAAATACTTTCAGAAATTGACCCATCAAACTCCAGCAAATATCGTAGAATCGCTGACTAAACTACAGCACAAGGTTATCACAAATAACTATATAAAAATATATCTTAATATGATTAAAATATTAAAAGGCTATAAACCTTCTTCCCTTCCAAGAAAAACCTTTTAAAAAAACTAAAGCAAAACAACTTATTATATAAAAAGGGTATAATACAGCTATAAATGGATATAGCCACAAATTTCTTTTGCTCCTAAAAAAAGATGATATTAAGTATAAAAATGGAAAGTCAACAACAAATTTAACTACCCATGCCAATATAAAAGCATATTTAACATCCCCTTGTAACATGAAAATTAAAGACACTATCAGTAAAACATTAAATCCGGATATTACCAAACCCAAAAATAAAGTAAGCCAATCTTTAAGACCTCTGTTTTTCGAGACCCACCTTTTTCTTTGACTAAAAAAATCAGACAAAGATTTCATTGGCAAGGTATTTATAATACTATCCGTATTTTTTAGAAAATGAATTTTGTCGGGTACCTTTTTTTTAAATTTTTGAAGCAAAAAAATATCATCTCCCGAAGCATAATGCATATTTTCTTTATACCCATTAACTTTATAAAAAACATCTTTTGAGAAAAACAAATTAGCTCCATTGCAAAGAACCGGACTACCCCACCCTGCTGTACTACCCGCAACACCTATCAAGCTCATAAACTCTAACATCTGCAATTTTGAAAACAAATTTCCTTTATCCTCAAT
The DNA here is from genome assembly GCA_003559475.1 of Bacteroidales bacterium. GTDB lineage: Bacteria > Bacteroidota > Bacteroidia > Bacteroidales > UBA7960 > PUKZ01. Next base: position 11,474 of record PWLF01000040.1, on the reverse strand, counting down.
AGCAACAGGCATTATTATCATTTTAGATTTAAATTGATTATAAAAAGAATTAATAACTTTCAGCCAATTTGGTTTAGCTTCACAATCGGCATCTGTAGTTAAAATATAATCATATTTACTTTCTTCAATACCTTTATTCAGAGCATTTTTCTTGCCATATTTTCCTGTTAGCGACAATGAAACAAGCTTAAAATTTTTAACAGAATAATCTTTTATAAAACTATCAACCAATTCAGGTGTTTCATCTGTAGAGTTATCATCTACTATAATGACTTCATGAATTTCCGAAGGATATGTTTGCCCACGAATAGCTTCCATACATCTTACGATATTATCCTTTTCATCTTTTACAGGAATTATTATAGAAATTTTTAGTGCCTCGCTATTTATTTTTTGCTCCGACATATAATATTTAAGCCTTAACCAGCCTACAATAAGCCACAAAACAATAATTAGGTAAATCGAAGAAAAAATAATTATAAGGAAATTAAATACTATCATAAAACAGTAGCAATTTATTAAATGATTTTTTGGTTAAATTTAATACTACTCCAAAACAATCCAACTATTGCAGGTATTGCTAGATTAACAAGCCATAACAAGCCATTAGCAATTATCAAACTTAACTCATATCCATAATAATTACTTAATGACCCTGAAAAAACTATTCCAAAGAGAAAAACCGCAAGCCCTCCTTTAACTGCAAGTTCGGAAAAGGCCGTAACAGGTAAAACTGTCATTAAAAAGAATACAATACTTTGAAATAAAAAAACCTCGTAAAAGGTTAATTTCAAACCTGTTAAAGAAAAAAGTAAAAAACATTGTGTCATAAAGACAATATAACGCAGACCACTTAACAAAAAGAGTTTTAAAAATTCTTGCCTTGTAACTGTTTTTAATATCCGTATTTTTCTATAAACAAACAAAAATGGTCTGAATTTTAGCAAAAAAGAAATAAGCTTTTTTCTAATACAAAAGGCTAAAAATGAAAAAAATAATATACCTGCAATTAATATGAAATGCTGGTTCGAAAAATAAAAAATATTGCTAAGTTTAATGTCACTATAAGTAATTAATAATAATAATGAAAGTGATCCAGCAATTATTGTAGTTAATAATTGACATATTGAAGCTGCAGAATTAATAACTATACCATTTAGTCTATTATTTTTTTCCAGAACGATTACCTTCCCGGCAAATTCTCCAATTCTTTTAGGTGTCAACATTCCCATTGCAACACCTGCTAAGACACCTTTGAAAGCGAGAGAAAAAGAAATTTTTTGAAGTTTTCCGGCCAACAATTTCCATTTAAAAGACTCTAACCCCCAATTAACTAATGAAAGAAATAATACAATAATTAAAAAAGTTATCTTATACTTATGAATTTGTATATAATAAAGCCAACCTTCAAACTGCTCATTTGATAACTGTACAACTGAATGCAACAAATATAAAAATGCGCAAAGAAATAAAACTACTCTTGCAATTTTTATAAAAATAAATTTGTTTACTTTTGTATAATTAATAATATCTTTTAAAATCATTATAATACTTTGAATTACGATAAAATCATATTAGGCATAGACCCCGGCACAAACAATATGGGCCTGGGAATCATAGGAATTAAAAACAACTCCCCTTCCATTATTGCCGTTGACATATTAAAAACAGAAAAATATGAAGATCATGCTGTAAAACTAAAGAAAATTTTTGACATTGTATTAAGAACAATTGAACAATTTCATCCTGATGAGCTAGCAATAGAGAGTCAGTTTTTTGGTAAAAACGTACAATCTATGCTGAAACTTGGTCGAGCTCAAGGAGTAGCTATATCAGCTGCTTTATTTCGGGATATTCCTGTAGTTGAATACTCTCCACGCAAAATAAAACAGTCTATTACAGGTCGTGGAAATGCTTCAAAAGAGCAAGTTGCAGCGATGTTAACACGCACTTTAAATTTAAAAGAGATACCAAAAGACCTTGATATAACTGATGCACTGGCAGTTGCAATATGTCATTACTATCAAAATAATAATAAAAGCAGTAATAATGCTAAAGAAAAAAAGTATTCAGATTGGAAATCATTTATTTCTCAGAATCCCGATAAGATATAAATATAATAAACAACTACAACTCAATATTTTTTGATATTAACTCAGATATCTGCACAAACTCTTCTTCTGATAGGTTCATTTTAGGTTTACTAAAATCAATATCATATATGCCATTAATTGGTACAAGGTGAATATGCGCATGAGGAACTTCAAGGCCTAAAACAGCTACCCCAACTCGTTTACAATCAATAACTTTATCAATTCCTTTTGCAACTTTCTTAGCAAAAAGGAACAATTTCTTATATTCATCATCATTAACATCAAAAATATAATCTACTTGTACTTTAGGTATAGCAATTGTATGCCCACGAGTAAGAGGATTAATATCAAGGAAGGCAATATTATTCTCATCTTCTGCTATCTTATAGCAAGGTATTTCACCTTTAATTATTTTTGAAAAAACTGTATTCATAAAAATAAGATTAAATTAACATTTAACTTCAAGAAAGATTTTTATTGATACAAATTTACTTAAACTATTTCAACAAAAAAACTGTTTATTTTTTTAATTCAAGTATATCAAAATTCATGGTGCCGGCAGGCACCTCTATTTTAACAGTATCTCCGGATTTTTTACCAAGCAAACCTTTAGCTATAGGTGAATTTACAGATATTTTGCCGGCTTTTATATCAGATTCATTTTCAGGAACAATTGTATAAGTAACAGTTGCTCCATTTTTTTTATTTTTAAGCTTAACTTTAGTAAGGATAGTCACTTTTTTATTATCAATTTGGCTTTCATCTATAACTCTGGCATTGCTTAATGTTTTCTCAAGCTTAGAAATTTTGAGTTCCAGCATACCTTGAGCATTTTTTGCTGCATCATATTCAGCATTTTCTGACAAATCACCTTTTTCGCGAGCTTCTGCAATTTGCTGAGATATCGCAGGTCTATCAACAGATTTGAGTTTTTCCAACTCATCTTTTAATTTCTGCAAACCTTCTTTTGTAAAGTACTTAACTTCTTCACTCATATCATTATTCTTTAAATTTGTTTTACAAAAAATTCCCACAAGCATCAAAATATCATGCTTGCCTTGGGGAGCTTTTTATATTATTTTTATTTTATATTAGCTCCCTGTTATTATCAATTAAAATTAAGGAAAAAATTTGTTTTTTGAACGGACTATAAGATAGCAAAATATGTTTTTGACAAAATAAAACAATATAAAGCACACTCCTTGTATAAATGAATTGCACTATACTTTTTAAATTATATTGCTTTTTATGTTTATTTTTTAAAAACACTTTTATAATAAATTTTATATTAAAGTATAAAAAAATTCGACATCCAAAATATCATTTTACTATTAATGAATATAGGATGCCTGTATAAACTCTTATTATTACTTTTGCTTTTAATTGCAAATTTAAACAAATAAAATCACATAATAATAAAAAAAAGATTATTTTTTTAATATTTTCTTTTTATTATTTCATGATAAATAATTGCCTGTTTTGGGTCTAAAGAAAAATGTTCTTTATCATAATTCTCATCATCCCACAAATCAATCACTTCGAGAGATTTATCTTCCTTGTCTTCTTCTTTTTGTTTTTCAACTTGATCTTCAATTCTTTCAATTTTTCCTTCAGCAGAAAACTCGTAATCATCACCTACATTCAACATTCCTGTGTGCTCTTGATATTTTGAATCTTCTTGTTCATGGTATTGCCAAGGTTGAGCTCTTTCTTTTTCTACATTTGTAGCTTCAGTAGATTGTTGCTCCTGCACTACTTCTGCATCTTTTGTTTGCTTCCCTTTAGCTCCTTCTTCTCCAAAAATTTCTCTAAATACAGTTTCAAAATCCTTTGTTCCTTCTTCTTGAGCTTCTTCCGTAGGTGGACTTTGCTGTGATGGTTGTGATTTTTCTTTTGATTTCTTTTTAGATTGATTCTGATATAAGCTATACATCAACCATATAAAAGCCACTATAATAAAAATAACATCTTCCATTATTGATTACTTTATAATTTTTAAAAACCTTTGAACCAAGATACTACCGATCTGTACCATCTGACATAAAATGGACGCCTAAATGGTTTATTCCATTGGTCTGATTTTCTTCTTGTATTATTCATCATATCACGTGTTTCACGACTTTGCATCTCCATATGTTTTTGTCTGGCTTCTTCAAGGGCCCTATCTCCTTCCCTGTACCTTTCCTCCTGTCTGTCTATTTGCTTTTGCCTTTCCCTGGCTGCCTGACGTTGAGGGCAACAAGAAGCTATTAAAAACACTTTTAATATTAACAAAAAAAATAAAATTCTTACTTTATACATCTAGTCACTTTTTTGAATAAACGCAATAAGTATTATTTTAATTTACAAAGTTAATAAATTATTAATAATTTTACGCTATCTATATTTATTAAAAAATTTACAACAATAGATTTTAAAATTATGTGTTGTAAAATTAAATGAATTTTAATTATATCTGTGTAAAGTAAAATATATTAAATAGTTTTATACAATGCTTAGTATAAGGAAAATATTTTTAAAACCACTAATTCTTTTTTTCACTTTTTTAATAGTTGGTTGTGGTAAAGATATAGAACACCCTGTTCCTGATGTGCATGTTTACTTTGAGTTGAATTTAACAATGCCTTCAAATGCAAGTTTAAATGCAATTGGTGGCTGGGAATACTATACCGGAGGTTATCAAGGAATTATAATTTATCGCTTATCAGAAGATGAGTTTAAAGCTTTTGATAGGGCTTGCACTCACAATATTTCAAATAAAATATTTGTTGAAGATCCTCCAATGGCTAAATGTAAAGAATGTGGTAGCATGTATTTGCTTTTAGACGGATCCGTTGCCGAAGGCCCTGCTAAACATAGATTAAAAGAATACAGAACAAGATGGAATGACCCAATATTAACTATAGGTTTAGATTATTATTAATTAATCGACACATTATATAATATGCGTTTTTTTTACACATTATTTATATACTTATATTATACTTTAATTCTAGTAGCTTCTCCTTTTAATAAAAAAGCAAATAGTTGGATTACTGGGAGAAAGCATCTTTTCAAAAATATGAATAACAAACGTAAGGAGCATGAAAACATAATTTGGTTTCACTGTGCTTCTTTAGGCGAATTTGAACAAGGAAGACCGGTAATTGAAAAATTAAAAGCTTTATATCCATCAAAAAAAATTCTTTTAACTTTTTTTTCACCATCCGGTTTTGATATTAAACAAAACTATGAACACGCTGATTATATATATTATATACCATTAGATACTCCTTCAAACGCAAAAAAATTCATTAATACATGGAATCCGGAGGTTGTTGTTTTTGTAAAATATGAATACTGGTACAATCACTTCAATGTATTATATAAAAATAATATTCCCCTTATCATTATTTCAGCTATTTTTAATAAGAATCAACATTTTTTCAAACCTTACGGACATTGGTTTAGAAACCAATTAAAGAATATTGACCATATAATTGTTCAAAATAATGAATCGCTAGAACTTCTTAAAGGTATAGGAGTGAAAAACTTAAGTGTAGGCGGAGATACAAGGTTTGACAGGGTTTATGATATTAGCATTAATCCGAAAACATTTGAAAATATTAAAAGATTTTCTCAAGATTCACTAGTTTTTATTGCAGGCAGTACATGGAAAAAAGATGAAAACATTATAGCAGATCTTATAAATAATGATATTAAAGATGTAAAATATATTATTGCACCTCATGAAATTAATTCTCAGCAAATAAATAGTTTTATAAACAAAATTAAATATAAAACAATATTATACTCTTCTATAAAAGAGAAAGATTTAAAAGACGCTAAAGTTATGATTATTGATAAAATCGGACTACTTTCACATATTTATCAATATGGTTCGATTGCTTATATAGGAGGTGGTTTCGGGAAAGGCATTCATAATATATTAGAAGCTGCCGTATTTGGTATGCCTGTGATATTTGGTCCTAATTATAAAAAATCAGCTGAAGCAATAGCACTTAAAAATAAAGATGTAGCTTTTACTATAAAAAACAGCACGGAATTAATAAATTTAACTAAAAGATTTATTAATAATGATGAATTATTAAAAGAGACTTCATTTTTATCAAAGGGATTTGTTCGTGAAAATAAAGGCGCTACAGAAAAAGCTTTATCAATTATAAAAAAACTTACCTGATTTCAAGCTTAAAAAACAAATAAAAGTTGTATTTTAGCATTTTAAAAACTTATTATATGTATTTTTTACTTAAAATTATTGTTTCCTCTTTTGCGGTTGTAATAACTTCATGGTTACTTGCCGGTGTAAATGTTGAAAACTATACAACAGCAATAATAGTTGCATTTGTATTAGCTTTATTAAATACATTACTTAAACCTATACTAATAATTTTAACTATTCCTGTTACTATTTTAAGTTTTGGGTTGTTTTTATTAGTAATAAATGCATTTATTATTCAACTAGCAGGATATTTTGTAAGTGGATTTGAGGTTTCAAATTTTTGGTGGGCATTACTTTTTAGTATAATATTATCCGTAATAACATGGTTACTTGAACAACCTACAAGAAAGCAACGTCATCCTCATCACACAGAAGATAATTATTAAAAAATACCTGTTTAATTTACTCTACTGTTACCGATTTAGCTAAATTTCTGGGTTGGTCAACATTACAACCTCTTAACACAGCTATATGATATGATAAAAGTTGAAGCGGAATACTTGCAACAATAGGCACAAATATCTTATCTGTTTCCGGTATTTCTATTACGTAATCTGCAAGTTTTTTAACAACTTGATCTCCTTCTGATACCACAGCAATTATAATCCCTTTTCTAGCTTTAACCTCTTCAATATTGCTAAGCACTTTATCATAAGAACCTTTTCTGGTTGCTATAACAACTACTGGCATTTCTTTATCTATCAATGCTATCGGACCATGCTTCATTTCAGCAGCGGGATATCCTTCTGCGTGGATATAAGATATTTCTTTTAGCTTAAGAGCTCCTTCTAGTGCAAGTGGAAAATTATACCCTCTACCTAAATAAAGAAAGTTTTTTGCCTGATAAAATATTTTTGAAAGTTTAATAATACTATCATTAATATTAAGAGTTTGTTCAACTTTACCCGGAAGCGATTCCATTTCGTTTAGAAGTTGGTAAAAGTGGCTTTTAGATATAGCTCCCTTTTTATCGGCAATAGATAAAGCCATTAAAGCTAAAAGTGTTACTTGTGCTGTAAATGCTTTTGTAGAAGCTACTCCTATTTCAGGACCTGCATGTGTATATGAACCTGCATGAGTTGCTCTAGCGATAGATGAACCAACGACATTACATATACCAATGATAGTTGCACCTTTTGATTTTGCTAATTCAACTGCAGCAAGAGTATCGGCTGTTTCTCCAGATTGAGATATAGCTATTACAATGTCATCCTCATAAATAACCGGATCACGATATCTAAACTCAGATGCATATTCAACTTCAACAGGTATTCTTGCGAGCTCTTCAAACATATACTCTGCAACTAGTCCGGCATGCCATGATGTACCGCACGCGACAATAATAATTCGTCTTGCATTAATAAACTTTTGCTCATATTCAATTATCCCACCTAAAGAAACTATCCCTTTTGAAGAATTTAATCGCCCTCTCATACTATCTTTAATAGAACGTGGTTGCTCATAAATCTCTTTAAGCATAAAATGAGGATAACCTCCTTTTTCTATTGCAGATAATTGAAGTTCCAGTTTTTGAACATAAGGTGTTTTTTCCTGATTTTTTATAGTCTTAATTCTTAGATTGCCTTTACGATTGACTGTTGCTACCTCTTCATCATTGAGATAGACAACATTTTTGGTATATTCAACTATAGGTGCAGCATCCGATGCTATAAAAAATTCATTTTCCCCTATTCCAATAACCAGGGGGCTTCCTTTCTTTGCAGCAATGAGCATATCAGGGTGATCTTCCGACAAAACGACTATTGCATAAGCTCCAAAAACCTGATTAAGAGTTATTCTTATTGCCTCTACAAGATCTACCTTTTCATTTATCTGAATATCCTCAATTAAATGTATAAGAACTTCTGTATCAGTGTCACTCTTAAACTCATAACCTCTATTTTGAAGTTCTTCTTTAAGAGTAGAGTAGTTTTCAATTATACCATTATGAATTATCGCTAATTTTTTTGTTTGGCTAAAATGCGGATGAGCGTTAGCATCATTTGGTTCCCCATGAGTTGCCCATCTTGTATGAGCTATCCCAATTGTTCCTTCTAAGCTTTCACCCTGAATTTCATTTTCAAGGTCACTCACTTTTCCATGAGTCTTAAACATTTCAATTTTCCCATTTAACAAACACATACCTGCACTATCATACCCACGATATTCTAATCTATGCAGTCCCTTAAGGAGTATAGGACTTGCTTTTCTTGAACCTATATAACCGACTATTCCGCACATAAAAAAATAAACTTTATTAATCCATTACTGTATATAATAATTTCAGTTTAAGGGGGTCTTTACTATGACTTGGACCTCTTAAGACAACACGGTTGGCATTACTATGTGCTCTTGTAGGAATTAAAACAACCCCTCTGTTACTCTCGGGATTTTCAAGAAGTTCTTGAAAATATTGAGTTATATTAAACTCATACTTATTATCATCTTCATTATATGTCCCACCAAAATAATCAAAATTACTATCGACAATATGGCTTAAATCACCATCTTCTTCTCTTTTTAAAACCAATATTCTCTCCGGAGGTGGAAAATAGTTTAAGTAAAACTCATCTTTATCTTCAACAGGAAGTATTAGCTTCGCTTTATTAATTATAATATTACCCTCTTTTGCCAGCGAATCTATCTGAGGAAATTCTAGCAGAATATTAACTCCACTTAAAGACTGCAAAAAGATCAAACTATCTGAAACCTCACCATCAATTTCACCATTATTTTCAATTTGTTTTTTTAGCAATTCGTTAGCATTTTCATAACAAATATCAACACTTGTAAGCCTATTAGAATTTTGACTTATCGGGAACATTTGCGATTTTGATTCATCCCCAGATGTATAATAAAGAGTTATATTAGAATATGAAGTAAGGTTTGTAGGTTGAACAAGATCAAAGTATGCTATCAAACCTTTACTCTGCAATGATGATATTTGTTTGCTTACTCTAATATAAAAACCCTTAAAAAACTCAATAAAGGCTTCATTATCAGCAAAATGCTCGGTTCCTGAAGCATCTAACAACCTCTCTCCAAACTCTTCAGGCAAATTTATTCTAAGTTGAGGAATAACTAATTCGGAGTCAACAATTACACTATCTTTGGGGTTTATATGTTTTAATACTTCAACAGCCGGGTTTTCTTTATACTGATATTTAAAATTTGAATAAAAAATACCATCTTCCGATTCTATTTTTTCCTCAAGTTCGTGCACTTTAATCATATAGGTTATCCCCTCATCACCATAATATTCTGAAGCATAATACATAACTAAAACAACCGAATCTAATTTCAAATCATCTCCCAGATTAATATCTCTTTCCATTAGTCTAAAATCTGTATAAATACTTGCAGTAGTTGTACCAAACACAGGATCATTTAATGCACCCAACAAATTTCTTGAAGAAACATTTGTCGGCACAGAGTCTCCTTTAATAGTTATAGGATTAACAGGAATATTCAAAACTTCAACATCCAGAGTATCTTCAATAAAGTCCATGCCAATCTCATCAGGTTCTGAGCATGATCCTACGAATAATAAAAAATAAATCAAACTGAATGTTGAAAAAAAACGGAAAAACCCCCCGTTTACGAGGCGGGGGGAAATGTTATTTTTTAAAAAATTTAATGTTAGCTTCATAAGAATTTAATATTTCAAGTAAGTGCTAAATCCTAAACGGTAAATAACAATAAAAATTATTACTCACTCAAAATAGATTCAGATTCAAGAACTTCATCATAAAACTTATTGTGTACCTCAACATAATTTTCAGTTGAAATATTTTTCAGTAAAGGTTTGCCTGAAGATGAGACATAATCATTAAGTTCAGGACTTATATTTTCGCTATTTACAATAATTCCATCCGAGAAATGAAGAGCAGCTTTACAAATATTCAAATACGTAGGATTTTTATATAATTCAAGGTCCTGATCTGTCATTCCTTTTGCTTTAATTTTTTCAGCCATTCTACTATCAAGTTGCCCTGTAAATTCATCATCAAAAATTGAAAATATAACCTTTGTATCAGAAAACATTGGGTTATCTTTTAAAACTGTTTTAAAATAAAGTGGCATTAGGCTAGAAAACCATCCGCTACAATGAATAATACTAGGAGACCATCCAAGTTTTTTAACTGTTTCAATAACGCCTCTGCTGAAAAAAATTGCACGCTCATCATTATCTTTAAAATACTCTTCATTTTTATCTTTAAGTACAAACTTTCTTTTAAAGAAGTCTTCATTGTCTATAAAATAAATTTGCATCCTTGCAGATTGAATAGAAGCTACTTTTATAATTAAGGGATGATCTGTGTCATCAATTATAAGATTCATTCCTGACAATCTAATAACTTCATGAAGATGATGTCTTCTTTCATTTATGCAACCATAACGTGGCATAAATGTTCTTATCTCTTTTTGATTTTCTTGTATTCCCTGAGGCAGGTAACGTCCAATTATCCCCATTTGAGATTCTTTGAGATAAGGGGTAATTTCTTGATGTACAAAAAGAACTTTTGGTTTTTCCATATTTCAAGTAGGTTGTATCGTTAATAAATAAATTAAAGAACAAATATTATTAAATAATTAAATTAAAATATTATGCAAAGATACGATTTTTTTCTCAATTTTCAAATAAAAGATTTAGCTTTGCGATTTCTATTTCATGGTAATGTATGATAACTTTGGTTAAAGTCATATTTTTATAACTTTGCAAAGTTTTTACATAAAATATTGTTTTGATAAAAATGCATATTTTTGAAAATATAATAGATGTTAAAAATTTTTTAAAAGAAAAGACCGACTCCGGCAATTCAATTGGGTTTGTTCCAACTATGGGAGCATTACACGAGGGGCACAGCTCTCTAATAAAGCTTGCAAATAAAGAAAATGACATTACTGTTTGCAGTATTTTTGTTAATCCTAAGCAGTTTAATAATAAAGAAGACCTTGACAAATATCCCAGAACTTTAACTAATGATATAAATATTTTATCAAAATTGAATTGCGATGTTGTTTTTACTCCATCAACCGAAGAGATGTACTCTGAGCCAATAAAAGAAAATTTTGATTTAGGAGAACTTGAAAATATTCTTGAAGGCGAATTCAGAAAAGGTCATTTTAAAGGTGTTGCTATAGTAGTAAAAAGGCTT
>PWLF01000295.1 GCA_003559475.1 Bacteroidales bacterium | reverse complement strand
CTATCTCTTTGTTAGCATTAAATGAAGCCAACACTAAAGCTGCATAACCATCTTCATTTTGTACATTTGGATCTACACCAACATCAAGCAACAACTCAACAACTTCTTTATTACCTTTTTTTGCTTGTTTTATTAACTCTTCATCCTTTCTTTTTTGCGATAAAAGTTCTATATCTTTTAAAATTTGTTCTTTAGACTTAGGCTTTAAATAATCTCTTATGGATTCAGATACAAGTTTCATTATTTTATTTTATTTTTCATCTTCCCAGGTACTATCTTTAAAATATCTTTCATAATAAGAACGAGGAATATCTTTTGTTGGTATAAATTTAACTTCTTCATAATATTCGCCAAATTTATCCCCGGCAAAATTCTTTAAATCTTTAATAAGTTCTTCAGCTGCTTCAGCTGAATCAACATATTCTATAATTTCTTTAGTTCCGTCCTTTAAATCGCCAATTACCGCATATTCTTTGGGCAAATTACTTGTATTATCAAAATCATACTCATTTAATAAAGGCATAATATATTCTTTATCTAAAGATTCTGTTACAACCTCATCTTTTATTTCATCCTTTATTAAATTAGCTATTTGATCAAATGCATCGTAATAAAGTTTGGCTTTATGTTCATCTAAAATAGTATCAGCAATTTTATCAAGAGCTTTTTTAGGAATAGATCCTTTTTTAACAGTAGTATCTCCATATCTTTCTAAATAAACAGTTGCTATTTTTTTAGCTATTTTATACATCATTTCTTTAACTGCACCTTCATTCACCTTTTTCATAAAAATAAATTTATTTTATTATATTTTATATATTATAATTTTATTTTAAATCTTTTAAATGGAAATTTCTTTTCTTTATAAATATTTTCTCTTTCCTTTGCGTGTCTCATTAAATAATTTATTTTTTGCCAGCCACTCCCATATTCATAATTATCAGAAAAATCAATAACTTTTATAGTTTCTTTACCTTCCATTAATCTCATCCCTCTTCCTAATATCTGACGTATAATATATTCACTCTTATGTGACTCTGTAATGAAAATATTATGTAAGTTAAGTATATCTATTCCTTCACTAAAAGTACCCACAGAAGCAATTAAAATAACATCTTTTTCATTTTCCATTTGCTTTTTATAATATTCTCTATTATCTGCCTTTGTGCCTCCATCAATATAATAAACATTTTTATCAGTATTTTCTCTCATCCAATTATAAATATCCCTACCATAATTGTTTTTTATGTCTGCAAATAAAACCAAAGAATTTTTAGTGACCTTACTTATTGTTTCACATATATAAATAAAACGTTTTCTATTTTCTCTAGCCATATCTTTTTCAAGATTAAGTAATTTTGCACCATCCTTTTCTTCACCTGGTACTTTTCGAAGTTCATAAAGTTTTTTCTTTGTTTCTTTTTTAAGGTAATCTAATTCTAAACCAAAAACATGCACAGGGGTTGCGTTTCCTTCTTCAATAAGATGCCAAGAAGCTATTTCATAAACTTTGGGTCCAAGGTGAGCCTGTATGGTAAAAGAATCACAAGAATTTTGTTTAGGTAGAGTACCTGTTAAACCAAATTTATATTTAGCATTATAACATTTAATTGTTAAATTTTTAATACTTGTACATTTAGCGTGGTGTGTTTCATCTATACAAAGAGAATCGAATTTACTAAAATAATCTAGATCTTTTTTAATTAAACTTTGATATGTACCAAAGGTTATATTTGTATTTTCAGTATTTGAAGATTCAGAACCGCCAAAAACACAATTACTTTTCCATTTTGGTTTTTTACCACAAGAAGCTTCATATTCATAAAATTTTTCTTCTGTTTGATTCACAAGAGAAACATTCGGTACTACATAGAGCATTTTATTACTTTTATTTCTATCCAATAAATATCTAAAAATAACATAAACTATTAAGGTTTTACCGCCGGCTGTTGCAATTTCTTGTGTACAATTACGAAATTTTAGAACTCTTTTTGCAGACTCTAATTGATAGTCTCTAAGTTTATATTTAGAGTTCTTAAAAAAATCTTTATACCATTCTATAAAATCCTTTTCATTGAAACTATTATCAATAATATGTTCAATACCTTCTATTTTAAGTGGAAAATGAAAATTTTTGGATATATTTTTTATTTCTTGCCATAATCCTATTGGTATTCTATTATACTTATCAATAAATTTTATTTCACCATCCCAATGAGGTATTTTCTTTTTCAAAATAAACCAATTGTCGGGTTTTTTTGTAAAAGAATGTTCAAGTTGTTCTAATTCAAGTTGAGTACTTTCAATTAAAACTAAAAATTTTTTATCATCTGTAACTTTAAATTTCATTAAATTATAAAATTATTTTCCTCTACTTATTTGCTCAATTTCAATACGGTGTTTAATTCCAAAAATCATATTATCAAGTGTTCCTATTGTTTTTTCTATAAATTTGATATGAGAATTAAGTATTTCCTTTTTTTCAACTATATTACTTAAATCAGATAATATTTGAATTTCTTTATTTCTATCATTTGGAAATCTTTTTTGTGATGTAAATGTATAATAATCATATTGTTTAGAGTATTTTTGTTTATAAACTTTATTTATTTTTATAAAAAGTGATATTAAATAATGATGATATTCAACAGCTCTTTGTCTTTCTGTATATATTTCTGTCATCAATTCATTTATCTCAAAAACCTTTTTAAGTCTTTGAGACATTTCCTTTATTTTATTTGTCCATTCTAATCTTTCTTCTTCAAATTTTTGATGAAGATCTTTTTCTTTACTTTCTTGTTCAATATTATCATCTTTTGCTGCTTCTTCTCTTACAAAATCATCAAAAGAGTTGGGTATGATCTGATTCATCTTTTTTTCTTTTTTTCTTTTTCATTTTCATAATATGCTTCTTTTTATTTATTCCTTTTATTTTTAAAGGTATTTCAAAATTTAAATCTTCAAAATCTTCATGTTCTTGAAATTTAAAATTTAAATTTGGTCCTAACCCTTTTCTTTTTTTCATAATAACTATTATTTTTTTTTAAATATCAATTATATCCAATGGATTATTTGAAAAGTATATATCAAAATTAATAAACTTAATATTATTCTTTTTCCCATATATAAGAATATCATTTAAGTCCCATTTTTTTTTATAAGGAATATTATAATCTTTTTTAAATTTTTCCCAAAGAAAAACACTTTCTTTATTTTCTATTTTTTGAATTGCTTTTTTTCTTCCTGATTCATCATCATCAAACCAATAACGAATGGGTAATTCAAAAGGAAAAGCTTTATGGACACCAGCGTTACCTATTGAATTTTTAAAAAGAAAGGCATCTAATGGTCCTTCAAATAAAGTTATTGGTAAATTAAATTTTATTCTAAGTATATTAAATAATTGAGATATTGTATTTAAATAGTCGGGAATTTTTTCAGTTTTACCAAATAATTTATATAATTTTTATATATTATAAGTCATATAAATAGGTTCACCTTTTTTAGGTTTAAGGGTTCTTTTTTGTAAGCCTATAATTTTTTTGTTTGGTGTTAAATTTAATATAACTAAATAATTTTTAAGTGGATTATATAAAAAATTTTCTTGTTTAAATTGTAATCTATTTTGTAACCATGGTAAAACAGAAGATTCCTTTACTTCAATAAGATTAAATCTATTTTTAAGTTCTTGTCTGTCAATAGCACATTTTTCTATATTATCTATATCAAACAATACAGAAGAATTAATAGTTTCTCCTATTGAATTACTGAAATCTTCTAAATTATTTGAAATATAGTTAATAACATCAAGATTTAAATCAGTATTATAATCCTTAAAAAATAAATCAACTCTTTTAAACATTCCACAATTAAAACATTTAAAATAGTTTTTATATTTTCCACTTAAAATTATATTACCTCTTTTTTTATAATGGTTTTGAGTTGAATCACCACAATAAGGACATGCAAATGTTATCCTATCTTTAAAGGGTTTAATTTTTTGTTTAGGGGATATATTTCTGAACCTATCTTGTACCACATTACTAACAAGAGCCAGAATATGTTGTTTATATTCTTCTCCTGTAATACTTTTATCTAAATCCTGGAAAAGAGAAGAGTCAAAACTCAACTCTTCTCTTGGATTTATTTGACTATAAGTCTTTGAGTGCATCATCTAAGTTCCCGGAAATTCCTTCTGATTTTGGTAAATCTGGCATATCAATATCAGGCATATTAGTATCATCACTATCTAAATTTAAATCTTCAGATGATATATCAGATGATTCGATACCTCCACTGTCTTTGTCACCTTCTTCTGTTTCTTTATTCTGTAATGAAGAATAATTTTTAGAAACCGAGGCTTCACCGGTTACAGCTCCAATAACATGATTAACATAATCATAGGTTTCTTGATCCCATTCTTTAAAAGAATATTTATCAAGGTCAGGCGAATTTTCTTTTACCCATTCAAATACTTTTCTTTTATCAGTGTCAGGCGAAATAGGTACAAGCTTTCCTTCATCATTTGGTATACAAAGAGGAACCTTTTTATCATGAAATTTAGCTTGATCATAATTATTAAAGCCTTTAACTTTAGTTATAACTAAAGCAAATACTTTGCCATTTAAAATATCAAATGGATCATGTCTTTCACCAATTACAGGCTTCAACTCAGCATTAATTTTTTCCCAAATTTTTACACCAAATCTCCATGCAAGAATTTTACCTTCAAGCTCAGGATTATTTTCATCTTTAATAACCTGTATAAGTGCTGTAAATGAGTGTCTTCTTGAAAATATTTGTGCTTTCTTTTGAAGAGCAACTGATTCACTTTTCTTTAGTTTCCAAAACATATCTTGTAATACTGAAGGCTTACCTATTGAAGATGGACAATCAACAAATCTACCTCTTTCGGTAACGGGATCTGTCAACCAGCAAGTCCACTTATCAATAACAGATTGTTTTGGGTTTTTCCACCACGGAACAAAACGAATAATAGATTGATAAACATTGTTTTTTCCTTTTTGGGCGGAAGGGGAATATTCCTCATTGTTTGTTGTGCCGGAATCAGGCACCTCTGTTTGAGGATTGAACAGAGCATCATAATTTTCTTCTTTCATACTTTTTAATCTTTTTAGTTTTTTAGTAATTTTTAACCTTTTAGCTTTTAGGTACCTTATTAGCTGTTAGTTATACTATATATTCATAAAAAGACCGGAAGTTTTTCCGGTCTTTGTTAATATTTGTTAAATATT
>PWLF01000286.1 GCA_003559475.1 Bacteroidales bacterium | reverse complement strand
TTTGATTATCTGCTATAAGACCTCCTTGAAAATATAATGCCAATGGTATTTGAGTGCCAACATCTATAGTGTCAGGACCTACATTTCTCAGTCTTACGGTTACTATTTCACTGTCTGTCAGCTCACAATCACTAACCGGCGAAATTATTTCATCAACACTAATATCGCTTGTTATTACTTTTATCGTGTCAGATGATGAGCAACCATAAATATCTGTAACTGTAACTCTATACTCATAAGAATACTCACGAATATTATCATAATATCTTTCATCAAAACCATCCATCCATACATAGTCAGCAATATTATCATCACCTGCATCTAAAATAACTGTGTCGATATCTGTTGTATAAATATCTTCGCCAAGGTCAAGTTCGGGATATCCATACACAGTAATATAAGTTGACAGAGTATCATTATGCACTCCCGGCTCATAAAAATCGGAAGCATCCGGCAACATTGTATAGGCAACAATATCATGGTCTCCAACTTCTGTTAGGTCGAAAGTTTCTTCAAATGTATAAATAACTGTTTCTTCCGGATCCAGTGGATCATCAAGAAAAAAACTTTCACAAACAGGGGGAAGTTCATTTACATCAACACAAACAGGTATTTCAGCACCGGCTCTAATAGTATTAATTCCAAAATTTTGAATTTCGATAGTAATTTCTTCATTTTCCGTAAGTTCACAATCATTTTCAGGAGCTAACAAATCAACCACTCCTACTTCATGGGGAGCGACATATAATTTTACAGCATCAAATCCAACACCTTCATGTCCGGATATATTATTATCAGAAGCAAAAACAAGTCTAAACTTAACTCTTCCCATATCAAATAAATCATCATCAAGGACAATTCTTGGTCTAAACCAACCGCCACTATTTCCATCCCACCCATCACGATTTCCAAAAAATTCTAATGACTCTATATCATCATTATTATACCAATACCATACTAAATCTTCGTCAAATGGCTGAAGTATATCCCAAGTAACTCCTTCATTCAGAGAATATTCGACAGCCACTCCATCCAAATCAGTTTCAGTATCAACATTTAGCCAAAACTCCATTACCGAATAATCCCCATCCGGATAGTTGAAACAAGGGCTTTCTAGCCATGATCTTTCATTTGGATAATATGCGTCATCGGCTATAGTAACCCATGCATAATCACCTGAGTAGGCGCTACTAATGACTGCTCCTGCCGGTTCATCCCACTCCCATGACACAAATGTAATATCGCTATATCCTGTCCACAGACCATCATCTTCCTCAAAATCTTCTTCATAAGGAAGATCGTAAGTAGGGATAGCAAAAATGGTTGTATAAAACTCATCATTTGTTTCGTCTTGGTCGCCTTCTAAGAAAGTACTGGCAATAACATTATTATATCTTCCCGGCGTTGAAAGGTCGGCTCTTGGTTCAAACACATGTGTAATAATACCTTCTACGGGAATTGATTCAAATATAGTATCTATTTGCCATGTCTCACCTCCATCAAGCGAAAATCCAACGGGAATGGTATCCGGAGAAGGTTCATTTCCAAAGTTTTTAACTTCTATAGCCACTTCTTCTTGATCGGTATGACCACATGCATCGTAAGGGTATAACCAATCAACAACGCCAACATCTCTTGTAATATAATCACCTGTAAGGAATAAATTATCAATATTCCATCCACTATAGTTGTACCAACTACTGGTAGGGCCTAAGGTAAATCTAAATTGAAAATTTTCTTCTCTACTAGTTTGAGGCAGTTCAACAGTTTGCTGCGACCATGATGTAGCCATTTGGTGTTCATAGGTGTTTCTCCATACTTCATCCCAGGTATCGCCACCATCAGTACTTATATCAATGGTAGCTTTGTCTTCTTCTCCAACTATATAAACATTCAACCATCTACTAAAAGTAAGCACCAAATCTTTGTAGTAATAAGCATCAATAACCGGAGAAATAGCTTGATAAGCTCTATCCCCTATGTCAGGCTCATAATTTCCCGGAAAATCACCTAGTCCTGTTAAATCGGTACCAAGAACATTGACACCGGCAACAGGATAATCAGCGCCCGGTTGCCCTCCACTTCCGGGGTAATCAGAATCCTGTCCTCCAAGCCCTAAAGGTTCATCACATTCAAACTCTCCGAACAATGTCCATTCAGAGCAATCATCAAAATCCGCATAATAAATTGTTCTATATATAATTCTATGACCTTCGGGATCATGGTCGGAATCAGGGTGAGTTTCACTATTAGCAACTATACCGTCTTCAGGTATATAAGCATCAGCTATATTTAAATTACCGGGTTCATCAATAATATCATAAGTAAGCCAAATATAAGAATACCCCGTTGGTAATTCATAGTTTAGTCCGGTAAATTCTGCTTTTCCATCAACAAAATTTTCTCCTCCGGATGATATTTCAATAGGATTAATAAAGGCAGCGCTAGTAGTAAAATATAGTTTTACACCATTATTTCTTATATCATTATCGTCAGTATTAAGGGAGTGATAAGTTATCTCCTGTAGAATAAGTTCATCAGTATTTCCTGCAACTCTGACCCGGCTTCTCAGAATGACATTATCATACGTACCTGCAGCAATTCTTCCAGTAGAAGCTTGAGTGGTAACTATATCAGAAAGATATCTTTCAGTTTCTTCTGTTTCATATACCATAACCTCATCAACACACAATCCCATACCCCAACCATTTATTGCTTCAAATCCTATATAAACTGAATCGGTTCCATCAGCAATATGATCAATATCAATCAACACACGTCTTTCAACCCATTCTTCTTCAGGAGGAGTTTGCAACTCATAATGCACTAACTCATTCCATGTTCCTTCTTCGCCTTTTCTATAATGAACTTTTAATTCGTCATTACCCATCATTTCAACTTGTGCATGCCAAAAGAAAAGCTCGGGTTTAACAGCAAATTCTAAGTCAATCGGGGGTGTTATCAACATAGTTCTCTCCCTGTCATTTCCTTGCCTTTGAAAAGTTGCATTATATGTTCCAACAGCAGCAGTATCTGGAACACCGGCAAAACCACCTACATCTTCAGAACCAGTTTCAATTTTCCAATCTACACTACCTGAAAGATATTCCTGGGTCCACCCCGAAGGCATCGAACCTCCTTCAAAGCCTTCATGAAAGATTGTATCCTGCCCAAATATATATCCGGCATGAAATAAAAAAAATAATACTAATAAATATATGTAATTATTGCTCTTTATTATTCTATTTTTAATCACTGATTCAATATTTATTATAATTTATAATTAATTTAGCAGTCTTAAATATATTTTGTTTTGCGTTTAACCTAAATAATTTATTATTTTGCATAAAAATTTCTCTTCCTCGTTATGCAAAAATATTTTTATCAAAACCACTATTTTTATAAAGAAAAACATCATGTAAAGTTAAAACAAGTTGATGGATAAAAAGTAGGGGTTTTACTTAAAATACTTATACGTGTTTTACTTATTTTGTTTAATTTTTTTTTATTTATATTTGAAAAAGAACTTTTTTTTTATTTTTACGTATACTAATATGTATTATTTTTACTTAATATATCTATTTTATAAAGGTCGTCAATTTATTTATACGTGATTTTTTAAAAATAGTTTTTATTATTAAAATTAACATATAATTATATTAAAATGGGTAATTATTTTTTTAACATTTAAAAATTAGCTAAAACATTTAACTTTTTAATTTGCTAAAATACGAATAAATTCTTTAATATGCAAACTAAAAAACTATATCTAATAATAATTGTATTTATACTGGGTTTGACAGAGGTTAGTTTTGCTCAGAGGGATACTCGTTTTTGGTTTGCAGCTCCTAATGTAACTTCGGGTCATGATGGTGGTCGTTTAGAGTTTAATATCCGTTTTGCTACATTTGATTTGCCGGCTGAGATAACAGTCAGCATACCTACAAATCCCGGATATCCTCCTGAAGTTATTAATTTACCGGCTAATGCAGCTGCTACTGTTAACATAGATGAAACTACATTCTATGATGAAATGAGAAATTTCCCTGTCAATACAGTTAACAATAGAGGGGTATTGATAGAATCCACAAATGATATAACTGCTTATTTTGAAATATCAACACCAAACAATCCTGATATATATTCATTAAAAGGGGATAATGCATTAGGTACTGAGTTTTATGTTCCTTTTCAGAATTTTTGGAGAAATGGGGTATATAATCCACGCCCATATTCATCTATAGATATTGTAGCAACTGAAGACAACACACAAGTTACTGTCACACCAACCCGTCCTATTCATCCTGGTATTCCTGCCGGCACCCCTTTAACTTTTATGCTTAACCGGGGACAAACGTTTGCTGTTGTTCCGGAAAACTATCCTAACACTGGACGTTTACCTGAAAATCATCTTGGAGGGACTAAAGTTGAATCCAACCGACCTATCGCAATAATTACAAGTGATGATTCTGTTGATGCTCATCCTGAAGCCGGCTGTAAAGACGTTGTTGGCGACCAGATAATCCCGACTGACATTATTGGTAGAGAGTACATAGCTATGAGAGGTCGTTTAACGATTACTGAACATTTTTACGTTTTTGGCACGGAAGACGGAACAGATGTATTTGTTGATGATGGTTTTATACAAACTATTGATGAAGGAGAAATATTTCGTTACGAATTTACAGAAAGCACGCATCATATAAGAACTACTGAGCCATCTTATGTTTTTCATGTTGCGGGGTTTGGGTGTGAAATGGGAGGAGCAATACTGCCTCCTATTGACAGATGTACAGGATCTACTGAAGTTTCCTTTACCCGTTCAAAGGGAGATAGGTTTTTTCTAAATATACTTGTTCGGGCAGGAGCTGAAGGCAACTTTGAATTAAATGGTGATCCTACCTTAGTAACTGCTGCTGATTTTAACCCTGTAGTCGGTAATGATGATTGGTTGGCAGCAGAATTTGAATTTAATGCAGCTACTATACCTGTTGGTGCTGCAAGCCGAATAATTAATACGGAAGATGTTTTTCATTTAGGAATTATAAATGGTGGTGCAACTAATGGTGTTTTATATGGATATTTTTCTGATTTTAATGAAATGGAAGTTGATGCAACTATTGGTGGTTCTGATTCATATATGCTATTAGGTTGCTCTGGGTCAGATTTTCTAATAATCGGAGAGGGAGGAACTCATTATGAGTGGACTCCTCCTGACTACCTAGATAATCCTTTTAGCAGAACGCCAATTGCAACACCTCCTCATTCAATGCAATATAAATTAGTTGCTAGTGGGGCTTGTGATTTGGTTGATTCTGCTTTTGTTTCTGTTAACTTAATACCCCCTGTTGTAAGTTTATTTGATGTCAGTAATGTAACAGGCTGTTCGCCACTCGAAGTTCAAATTGATAACTATTCAATAGGTGTTGTAAATTACTCATGGCGATATGGTGATGGAGCAACATCAACATATTCAGGGCAAACATTAACACACACATATACTAATGATACAGATGAACCAATCGTTTACGATTTGGAACTCGTTGGAAGAAATTTATTTTGTAGAGATACTTTAAGAACAAGCATAACCGTTTTTCCTGAAATAGAAGCAGAAATATTAAACAGCGACACCAGTGCCTGTGCTCCAATAACAATAGATTTTGAAGTTGATTCAGATGGGGCTGATTTTTACTATTGGGATTTCGGTGATGGCTCAACTTCAACTCAAAGAGAGCCGACACATACTTTTCATAATTATTCTGAAAGCGATACAATATTTACGGTTATTTTAGAAGCGAGTTCTGAATATGGATGTATTTCAACAGATACCATAGAAGTACATTTAAACCCATACATTGAAGTTGGTTTTGATTTCGACCCACCTGAACATTGTAACCCGTATGAAATAGAAATAGTAAATACATCTTATGGAGCTACCACTAATATATGGAATTTTGATGATGGTACAGGAGATACAGAAATAAATGATGATACAATAACATATTTTTACGAAAACCCGGGTTCTGAGCCGGATACATTTAATATATCATTATATGTTTTTAATGATTACGGTTGCAGTGATACTCTTACAAGACAGGTTGTAGTATTTCCATATTTGGAAGCTGCATTCACACCATCAGAAACGGAAGGGTGTAATCCTTTAACAGTTAATTTTGAAAATAACTCCGAAGGAGCTGAAAGTTATCATTGGACATTTGATAAAGAAGAGGGCAGTTCGTCAGAAGAAAGCCCGGAACACACTTTCTTTAATCCAAGTCCTACAGAAGAAGCTGTATTTAATGTAGTTCTCGTTACAACGTCAGAATATGGATGTAAAGACACTGCTTCTGTTGAAATCACTGTTTATCCCAGATTAGAAGCAGCATTTACATTTGAAAAAAGTTCATATTGCAGCCCTTATGATGTTGTTATATATAATAATGCAGTAGGAGCAGAAACTGTTCATTGGGATTTTGGAGATGGCAACGACTATTATGAATCAGCGGATGAGTTTATACATACTTTCGAAAATCCGGCGGGAACACCTGCTACTTATACTATAACTCAAACTGTTGAAAACGAACAAGGATGTCAGGAAGTAAAAACAAGGGATATAATAATTTACCCCAATATTGAGGCGGATTTTGAAATTGATTTTGAAGAAGGATGTCATCCGTTAGAAGTTGTATTTACAAACTTATCATCCGGTGCGGATGAGTATCTTTGGGATTTTGGTGACGGCAACACATCATCACAAGAAAGTTTTACCAGAATATTTTATAATGAAAGTCATACTGATATCAAAGAATATAATATTACTTTATACGTAGAATCAGAATATGGCTGTATTGATTCAATAGGCAAACAAATAACTGTTTTCCCAAAGCCAAAAGCAGCAAATTATTTACCTGTTACCGAGGGTTGTTCTCCTCTTGATGTTGAGTTTGTTGATCAAAGTATTGGCGGAGAAACTTATCAATGGATTTTTGGAGATGGCAATGAAGAGACAAGAGGTCCCGGTGATTTTAATCACATATATAATAACCCCGGGAATGAATCCGATACACTTTATCCGTCATTAATAATTTCAAATGAATATGGTTGTAGCGACACTACAACCAAAGAAGTTGTTGTATTTCCTGATATAGATGCTGATTTTGACATTACAGGAGACGGTTGTCATCCGCTTGAGGTAACTATCTATAATAATTCAACAGGCGCATCAGGGTCAGTTCCATATAAATGGGATTATGGAGATGGAAACACATCTACTAATCAAGAAGATGAGCATACACGTATATTTAATAATACAGACCATTATAACAGTGCAATTTATACTATAGAATTAATTGTAGAATCATATTACGGTTGTAAGGATACTCACACAGAAGATATAATTGTTTATCCAAGGCCTGTTGCCAAATATGAGGTTGATGAACATACAGGTTGTTCGCCACATACTGTTGAGTTTACCGACGAGTCAGCCGGAGACAATTTAAGTTATTTTTGGACATTTGGTGATGGTGAAACTTCAGCGCAGGAAGGAGATGTAGTACATACTTATAATCAACCTCATGATGCAGGAATAGGAGTGTTTTTATCTGAGCTTGAAGTAACCAACGAACATGGTTGTTCTGATCAACATCAAAAAAACATAAATGTTTACCCAAACAATGATGCTTTAATATTAAACGGAGACATAAGTGGTTGCGCTCCTTTTACAGTAAATTTTGAAAATGGCACTGAAGGAGCTTCTTCATATCATTGGGATTTTGGTAATGGTTCTTCTTCAACTGAATTTGAACCAACTCATACATTTCATAATTATAACAGTGAAGATACTACCTTTACGGTTGTTCTAAGAACAACATCAGATTTTGGTTGTATAGATTATGATACTATTGAGGTTAATGTTATGCCTTATGTAAAATCAATATTTGATTTTGAGCCGAAAGAACACTGCAACCCATATCATATAGAAATAATAAATACATCTAAAGGAGCAACTTCTAATGTATGGGATTTCGGAGATGGTACTGCTGAGACAGAAAATAATGCAGACACTGTTTACCATATATTTAATAATCCAACGGCAGAACCGGATACTTTTAATATCAGATTATTTACTTTTAACGATTATGGCTGTAGTGATACGCTGGAAAGAGAAGTAATAGTATTCCCATATCTTGAAGCTGATTTTACGCCTATTCCGAGCTAAGGTTGTAATCCATTAACTGTTGATTTTGATAATAACTCAATTGGAGCAGAGACTTATTATTGGCGTTTTGATCATGATGAGGGTAGCTCATCACAAGAAAATCCTCAACATGTATTTCATAACCCGAGCTCAACAGATGAAGCTACATTTAATGTTAAATTGGTAGCTACTTCCGAATTCGGTTGTAAAGATACAATATATAAGGAGATTACAGTATATACCAAATTAGAACCCGGCTTCACTTTTGAGCAAGGATCATATTGTAGTCCTTATGAAGTTACAATTTATAATGATGTAGTAGGTGCAGAAACAGTTCATTGGGATTTTGGTGACGGAAACAGCTACTATGAATCTGCAGATGAATTTACTCATACTTTTAATAATACAACCGGCAGCGCTGTAACATACACTATAACCCAAACTGTTGAAAATGAAAGAGGTTGCCAGGAAGTAATGACACGTGATATTACAATTCATCCTAATATAGATGCCGGATTTACCATGGATGTTGAGCAAGGCTGTCATCCTTTAGAAATTTCTTTCACAAATACTTCAGCAGGGGCAGAAACTTATCATTGGAATTTTGGAGATGGAAATACATCATCTCAAGAGAATCCTACCAGAATATTTTATAATGACAGCCATACAGATATTATTACATATGAAATAACACTATATACAGAATCTGAATATGGATGTTCTGACTCAATAACAAGGGAAATAACAGTTTTTCCAAAACCGAAGTCTGCAAAATATTTACCTGTAACAGAAGGTTGCTCTCCTCTTGACATTGAATTTACAGACCAGAGCATAGGAGGAGAAACTTATCAGTGGATATTCGGTGATGGGAATGAAGAGACAGAGAGTCCGGGAGACATGAATCACACATATCATAACCCCGGAAATGAATCCGACACTTTATATCCATCACTAATAGTAATAAATGAATATGGTTGCAGAGATACTACAACTAAAGAGGTGGTAGTTTACCCTGATATAGATGCTGATTTTGATATAACTACTGAAGGTTGTCATCCTCTGGAAGCTACAATATATAATAATTCAACAGGAGCCTCAGGAGAAGAACCTTATAAATGGGATTATGGAGATGGAAATACTTCAAATAATGAAAATGATGAGCATACACATGTTTTTAGAAATACAGACAATTACAATAGTGAAGTTTATACCATAGAATTAATTGCAAAATCTCGTTACGGATGCTTGGATATTCATACAGAAGAGATAACTGTGCTTCCAACACCGGTTGCCAAATATGATGTTGATGAAAATAAAGGTTGTTCACCACATGATGTTGAATTTATTGATGATTCTGCCGGTGATAACTTATCATATCTTTGGACATTTGGTGATGGTGAGACATCAAATGAATCAGGAGGAGCATCACATACCTACCATCAACCTCATGATGGAGGGATAGGGAAATTTATGTCGGAACTTGAAATTACTAATGAACATGGTTGCACAAGCACTTATCAGAAAGAGATAACAGTTTATCCTGATATTGAAGCCAATTTTACAGGCAATAAAGAAGGTTGTCATCCTCTTACTGTTAATTTTGAAGATTTAAGCTTAGGAGCCGATGATTATCACTGGGATTTTGGTGATGGAAGCTATTCTAATGCTGAAGAACCGGTAAACACATATTATAACAATTCACATACTGATACAAGAATTTTCGACGTAGAACTAAGGGTAAAATCACAATATGGTTGTAAAGACTCCATTACTAAACAAGTAGAAGTATATCCTAAACCAAAAGTTGATTTCTCCGTTGATATAACAGATGGTTGTTCTCCATTATCAGTATCATTTGAAAACAACTCTGTTGGAGTTGATAATTATGAATGGGATTTTGAAGACTCTACTTCTCAAACTTCCCAAGCAAACTTCAATCACGTATTTAGAAATACCGGAGACAGCCCTCGCATTTTTACTGTGATATTAACGGGTTATAACGACGAAGGGTGTTATAGTGAATTAACAAAAGAAATCACAGTTTATCCTGAAGTTACAGCTGATTTCACTACAGAGCAAGGATATTTTGACGGATGTACTCCTCTTGAGCTTGATTTTTTAAATCAATCAGAACTTGCAGACTATTATAAATGGGATTTTGGTGAAGGTACAACTTCCTCAAAAGAAAACCCCGGTCATATATTCTACAATGATGAAAATGATGTTGTAACTTATGATGTTGTTCTTATTGCTACATCTCAATACGGTTGTTCTGATACTAGAGAAAGGGTTGTAAGTGTTTATCCTCAACCTATAGCAGATTTTGAAGCTACTCCGAGAGAACAAGTTTATCCTTCAAGAGAGGTAATTTTAATCAATAATACAACACCTGACGGTGATTGGACATATCATTGGGACTTTGGGGATGGTAACGAATACATCACTACTGATGATGGATTAATAACTCATACATATGAAGAGTGGGAGCCCGGGAATTATGCAACAAGACATTATGACATAACTTTAACTGTTTACAATGATTATTGTAGTGATAAAATAGAAGAAAGAATTACAATATTAGCTCCTGAACCCCGCGTAGGCTTTAGTCCTTCAACACAAGGTTGCCCGCCACTGGAAGTACAATTTTATGATGAGGTTGCTTATGGTTATTTTTTCCATTGGGATTTTGATGATGGAAATTACTCAAATGAAGAAAATCCAACGCATGTATTTGAAAATCCCGGTATATATGAGGTCGTACTGACTGTTACAGGAGAAGAGGGAGCTG
Source organism: Bacteroidales bacterium (assembly GCA_003559475.1). Taxonomy (GTDB): domain Bacteria; phylum Bacteroidota; class Bacteroidia; order Bacteroidales; family UBA7960; genus PUKZ01. The sequence goes on along the minus strand of PWLF01000286.1, from coordinate 8,152 downwards.
TTGACTCTGCAATGCAAACAGTAACTGTTTTTGAACCTCCTACTGCAAAATTCATTCCTGACCCTAAAACAGCTGTATTACCTGATGCTTATGTTCAGATGATAAATTTATCTAGTTTAGGAGAAACATATACGTGGGAATTTGGTGACGGAAATATGTCGTGGGATTATCAGCCGACACACTTATATAGGAGACCCGGCACTTATTATGTTACACTTGAAGTTGGTGGTGATACAGACCCTCAATGTTTTGATGAAACTATGGATACAGTAGTAATAATAAAAGCTCCATGTGCAATAAGATTCCCTAATGCTTTTACTCCTAATGAAGAGGGACCTTCAGGGGGGCATTATAACCCCGGGGACCCTGCAAATGAAGTGTTTTACCCTGTACACAAAGGGATTGACGATTATGAATTGTTGATTTATAATCGCTGGGGAGAGCTTATATTCAGAAGTACAGATATTAATATAGGGTGGGATGGATATCATAGAGGAGAGTTAGTAAAGATGGATGTTTATGTATGGAAAGTCAAAGCCAGATGCATAAATGGAGAAGAAATTATAAAAGCGGGTGATGTAACCGTTGTAAGATAAAATTCGTAAAATAATATAAAGAGGCATAAATTTTTGAAATATGTTGAGTAAATTAATTACATATAGGAGTTTGAGAATACAGATAATAATGTTAATTATTTGTATAATAGGCATGTTATATTCTAATAATTCTTTAAAAGCACAAGCTATACAATTTTCGCAGTTTTATGCCGCTCCAATGTATCTTGCTCCATCATTTGCCGGTTCTACTGACGGAAGCAGAATAATTTTAAATTACCGCAATCAGTGGCCACAACTACCCGGCACTTTTCAAACTTTTGCTTTTTCTGTTGACCATTATTTTCATGATTATAGAAGTGGAGTAGGCTTTCAGGTTTTTCGTGATCAAGCAGGTAGTGGCAACTTAGCAACGACAAATGCAGGTGTGCTTTATTCTTATAATTTTAGAGCAAACAGACACTGGACATTACGCCCGGGAGTGCATTTTTTATATTCTCAGCGCTCAATTGACTATAATAGACTTATTTTTGGAGATCAGCTAGACTTAGATAATGATGGTCTCCCAAACAGTAGCTCGAGAGCTAGTATATCGCTAGACAGTCGTCAATATTTTGATGCATCAGCTTCAATAATAGCTTATAGAGGAAATTTATGGATAGGAACTACTGTTGACCATCTTATGCGCCCGGACCAATCAATGACAAGCCAAGCAAGTCATATTCCATTAAAGTTCTCAGCTTTTGGGGGGTACAGAATAATGCTGAACCAACCATTAGCAGGAGTTGGTCGAGAAACCATTTCTATTGCATATCTTTATAAAAATCAAGGTCCTTTTAACCAGTTAGACCTTGGAGCATACTGGACAAAAGAGCCAATATCAATAGGATTTCTATATCGTGGAGTACCTGTTTTTGATAATGATGCAGTAAATTCATTTTTCAACAGAGATGCTGTTGTATTAATGGCTGCTATAAGAACAAATGATGTTAGAATTGGATACAGTTATGATTTTACAATATCAAACCTTTTAGGATCAACAGGTGGCTCTCATGAAATATCTATCATTTACGAGTTCAATCAAGGACGTCCTCAAAAGGTTTATGAGGCTATTCCATGTCCAACATGTGCTAACCCTCTTATGAATTAAAGATAAAAGACAGTAATCAAACACATTCAAAAAAATAAAAGATGAAAATTTTCAACAAATTTGCAATAATTTGCATTGTTTTGCTTATTACAAAAACAACAGAAGCCCAAAATATAACAGGAAAATGGAAAACTATTGATGACAAAACTAATAAAGCAAGGTCTGTTGTTGAAATATATCAAGGCAGCGACGGAAAATATTATGGTAAGGTAGTAGAAATATTTCCGGCGCCTGGTGAAGACCCCAATCCAAGATGTACAGAATGCAGTAAAAACGACTCTCGTTATAACCAACCGGTAAAAGGCATGGTTATAATTCGCGGATTAGAAAAAAGTGGCTCAAAATTTGTAAATGGTAGAGCATTAGACCCTGAAACCGGTAACGAATATAGTTGCCAAATGTGGAGAGACGGCAAAAATTTAATAATCAGAGGTTATATCGGATTTAGTTTTGCAGGCAGATCACAAACATGGTTGCCTTATAATTAAACAGCTTTAATCCTGATTTAAAAAATATATTCTTTGTTCACTACAAACATTTGAATAAAACTGATAATTAGATAATTACCCATTTTATTAACTCAAATTAATAAAATGGGTAATTATAAATAAGTACTGTTTTTTCTAATTATCTTCTAGCATTTCAATTCTTTTAATTAAATCTTGATATCTTTCTTCTTGATTTATTATTCTTTCTTCAAGATTTTTAATAGTATTTTTCTGGTTATCAATAATTTCTTGTTGTTCTTGCATTCCTTTTGTTAAAAGCGAGACCAATGACCCATAAGATATTCCTAAAGTTTCTCCTTTTTCAATATCCCCTTCCTCACCACTTACAACTTCCGGTATGATTTCTTTCATTTCTTGAGCGATAAACCCAATTTGTTTTGTTCCGGCATTTTTATGTGTATAATTTACCGGATTTAGGCTCATAATTTCATTCAAACCATATTTTATTGATAATATATCAGTTTTAAATCTAATGTCAGAACCGTTTATCCAATCACCTCCGGTTGTAACATGAGCTCCATTTGCTATACCAACGTGTAAAGGATGTTGCGGGTTTGATGTTCCAATCCCAACCCTATTTTCTTCCACCATAAAATCGGGGTCATCTCCGGCACCTTTAAGGAATGCGACAGAAAAAGATTTTTCTTTAGGCGATGTAAAAGCATTCATTGCTTGTCCAACACCAAAAACTATAGAGTTTGCATGATTGGCTTCTAGCAGATAACCAACTGCCACAGAGTGCAAAGCGGTTGCTTTGGTAATATTACCCATTGCTAAAGAGTTTGATCCGCTTGCTTCCAAGTTGTTCCCGATTGCTGTAGAAGCGCTTCCTGTTGCTCTAGATAGAACTCCTATTACTGTGGCATTATTATTTGTTGCTTCAACTTCATTCCCTAGTGCCACAGAAGTGTCTCCGGTAGCTTCAGCGCCAGGGCCTATTGCTACTGCACCGGATCCACTTGCGATAGCATTCCAGGTAGCTGCGAAAGAATAATCTCCAATATTAGCACTATCCCATTCGCCTCCTGTTGTTCCTCCAACTCTAAAAGCAGCTTTCCTCGGGATCCACATCATTCTGGTTCCACCGCCAATATTTGGCTCTTCCCATCCTTCGCCGTAAGTTCCGGTTGCTAAAATAGCTCCATCGCCTGATATTTCAAGTGAAGTACGAGGGTTTGCAGTATTTATACCAACCCTTCCTTCCTCCACCATAAAATCTGGTTCGTCGGTATTTCCTTTATTAATGCCAACAGAAAAAGTTTTCTTTTTAGGAGATGTGAAACGGTCATCAGCATCTATTCCAAAACCAAAAACAAAAGTAGAGTCATGTTCGGCGTGAGTATACCTTCCTGCGGAGAATGAATAACTACCTTCAGCTCTAGTATAAGAACCAAGAGCTGTGGACCTGTTTCCACTTGCTGTTGTTATATGGCCAATCGCTGTTGCCCTGCGACCACTTGCATTTGTTACATAACCAATCGCTGTTGAACCATGTCCGCTAGCAATACTGGTAAGGCCAAATGAGGTTGAAAAATCTCCGCTAGATTCACAAGCAGTTCCTGCAGAAAAAGAGCTTGTGCCTGTTGCTCTACTTCCTAAACCCATAGCGACACTTCCATGCGCTGTAGCTTCAGCCAAATATCCGGCAGCTACTGAATGACTTCCAAGTGCTTTGACGCTCCGACCCAGACCAATAGAATAATTACCAATACTATCACTATCCCAGTTTTCATTTTCAACATATCCTACTCTAAAGGCGGCTTTTTCAGGAATCCACATCATTCGGCTTCCCTCTCCAAGCTCTCCGCCATCCCAACCTTCATTATCAAATACACCTGTTGCCAGGATAGCTCCGTCATCAGCAACATGCAATTTTACTTCCGGCGTTTCGGTTCCAATACCTATATTTCCTACTCTTCCAATATCCGATGTAATATTTGCATCACCTGTCCAAGTTGGGTCTATTTCATCCTCAAAATCATCAATTACTGATATTTTCATCCACTTTGCACCATTCCAGTAATAAAACCCCGGCGACACATCATTTGTACCTGAGCTAGTTGTGTTAGTATTATAAACCATCAACCCAATGGCATCGTGATCATGAGTAGCTTCAACATCTACAGTAGTAATATCATCTGTTCCGTTCAACTCTACTTTTGGAATCAGTAACCCTTTATCATCTGAGATTAAATCTAAAACAGCAGCAGGATGAACATTATCATCACCTTTACTGATAGCTACTTACGAATAAGAGGGTAGTAAAAAACCCACTAAAATAATAGTTGAAATAATAATTTTTTTAATTAGCATAATTTTTTGTTTTTTAATTACAATTTTTAATTTTTGTTATTTTATTGCGATAATCTTAAATCTTTGAAGCACCAAATATATAATTACTGTTATCTCTACCGATAATATTCAAACTACTCGTACCGATTTTTATGAAAGCACCACGATAAAGTATTTCCTTCTGCGGTGCTTATTCATTATTAACCGTGAGAATCTGAATCGAATATTTAACCATTGAAAACGACATTATAACCGAGATCAGGTAAAATAACAGGTAAATCTAATAACCGGATGTCTATTTATGTTTCTCTTCCTGCTTTTGTTAGAATGGGGAAACCTTCAAGACAGGTTGGTTGTTATCATCATAGGATGAGCCTTAGATGCTCTATTCTTCAATAATAACGACCATACCATGAACACCTCTTGTTCCAGGGTGGCCACCTAGACCTGCTCCATTATAACAAGGGTCAGCTGTCATCCCGGGTATTTGACCATTTCCCCCAACTTTATGACCTGTTTTCCACCATTGGCTACTTGTCAGGTAACTTGATCCTCCGCCACCTCCGGCGCCAATATATCCTCCAACGCTAGCACCGCCGCCGCCTCCATAAAATCCTGAGCCACCAGTTCCTCCGGGCTGATTGGCTGTTCTTCCTTGTCCTGCTCTATCCAATTCAGAACCATCAAGGTCAAACTGGCAATCTGTTCCTGCTTTGGCATAACCTCCTTCAAGAAAGCCGCCCTCGCCGGGTTCGCAATTAGATCCGGTTCCACATTGCCCTGTGGCAACTCCCGGTGCTCCACCTTCATTTTGAGTTCCACTACCACCACCGGTAGCCTCGCATCCCAGGTCATGAGTATGTGTCATTCCTCCCCCTGCTTGACCAACTTCTGCACCACCTGCACCACCATAAGGCATTCCTGAAGAGTTATCGGTATCATGGCCTCCACCGGAACCACCACCACCTGCGGCTACTAATAACAAACCATCAAGTGATGAAATAGCATCTGAGTATATAACAGTTGCTCCACCGCCTCCGGCTATTGGTCCACCTTCTCCCGGATATATAGTCAATGTCTCTCCATCATTTAATCTCATTCTTCCACCTACAAAAGCTCCACCGCCTCCTACTGAGAAGATGTTGCCTGAGTAACCTCCACCACCGGCTCCCCAAGCTTTTATAATATACCATTTTGTGCTTCCTGAATTATTTGTAAAGGTGTATGGAGTTCCTCCGTTAAAAGTATAAGCAATCCCATTACAAAAAAAAACACCTTCATACACATTTCCCTCACTCTCATCTCCAATACGAATCCATGAACTACCATCCCAGTAATAATAACCGGGAAAAATATCATTAGCTTCAGCCTTGTTATATACCATAAGGCTAACTTCAGGATCTGTAATAGGATGAGGATTGTCGCTACTTGACAAATTAACTCTGGGGATTAACAGCCCCTTCTGTTCCGAATAAATGTCAACCATTGCCGAAGGATCAGCATCTCGGGATTCTTTGCTAATTGAAACTTGTGATTCAAGGTAGTTTCCTAGTGCTATAAGCAAAAACAGCACAATTGTTAGTTTTTTTACAATGTTTTTCATAGTTACATAATTTTTTGTTAAGCATGAATTAAATTAATAGTAGTAAAGTAATATATTATATTTATAAAAATATAATCTTGGTATTTAGATTGTGCTCCTTAGGAACACGAAACTATAATATGCAACTTAGTATAGTAGAAGTTAAATTTAAAAAAACGTAATTATCAAACTTCAAATCCTTACCCTACATAATTGAATCAATCATATAACATAAAAACTATGTTATATAACTTCCAATTTTATAAAACAACTCACAAAAGCCTGTTTTTTAGCAAAAGCTTTTATTAAACGTTTAATAAAAGCTTTTGCTAATCACATTTAACTTAATCTATTACTATAACTTTATAATCTTGGGTTTCTCCATCTCTTGGTGTATATTGATCAACACAAGATTGATTTATATTATCTTCCTCAAAGAAATCATTTACATACACAACCCTCATTCTTGTTTCACCGAGGTTAGCATCAGCAGGTACAGTTATTTGACCTGTATAAGTACCCGAAGTAGCAGGTTCTTCTTCAATTACATAGAACTCTCCTTCGTTACCTAAGTGACCACTACGATTCCAATCTACATAAAGGTTTACTCCTATGCCCGGATCATAAGACTGCTCAATTGTAACAGATACATCATAAGTTTGTCCTCTTCTCCACGTTACGTCATGCGTATCATAATAGTCGGAATAACCATCATCCGGCCAAGGAGTTCCTGTAGTATTGTCTATTTCACTTGCTCCATCACCTTGAATTGTTACATTGGTAATATAGTCATACCGTGCATCTTGTCTGGAAATACAATATTCTAATTCCGGGCGCTCTCCTTTAATACATCTTACAGAAAATGCTGAACAAGAGCGATCTCTATACCTTAAAACTTCATTGTAAACATCAAATAAGTTACGGCCAAATCTACGATATGGATCTTCATCAAGGTGATTTCCCAAAGTCGAATTCCACCAGTAACCTCTTTCGTCAATAAAATTAACATCATCTGTACATGTTCTTCTTCCACCCGGCAAGGCAGAAAAACCAAATTCGTTATCACAATCGTCAGAATTGCACCAGTTATCAACAGATGGGTCTTTCAACTTATCCCCTTCATTATCATCACCCCTTTCGCCAATGCTGTTAATTTCTGAAGGACTCATCCCAATTGTTGCTTCAAGTTCTTTCCAGTCATCGTCAGTTGGAAGTCTCCATCCGTCAGGACAAATTAAATTGGCAGCACTCCACTGGTAAAGAAGACCATATTCGGTTCTTTCAGTTCCGTTATCATTATAGTATCCACACCATCCAACATCATAGTTTTCGCTATTTGCAAGATTAGAAGTGATCCAAGTTACATCTCCACAACCATCATCATGGTCCATATTTTCAGCAAACCAACACTGGTCTCCTATTTCTACAAGCTCATAAGTTTTGCCCTCATAATCTATCTCAAAACCACCTGCGCCGTCTTCATAACCTTCACAAGGAAATGTTTGAGCTGCACAATCATCGGTTGTTTGAGTTAACTCTTGGGAATCTGAAAAACCGCAGTCATTATATGCCCATACATACCTGGTGTAAGATGTTTCGCAATCTAATCCTGTTTCAGTATGGCTTGTATTTGTTCCCATATCTGTTGCAGTATTTGGGTCATCAGTATCATTCCAATAATATTTATCTGCATCTGCAACCGTATTCCAATTCCACTGAATTTGTTCTTCACCTGCAACATGAGTTCCTTCAGCCGGAGCATCAGGCACGTCAATTACTTCAACTTCAAAGCTAACACAGGTAGTAGTTGCGCAATCCCCTTCTGCTCTAACATAATAAGTTGTAGTTGTAGTAGGGTCAACAGTAATAGTAGCTCCCTGTTCAACAAAAGTTCCGCCATCGCCATCACCACATCCATCAGAGTACCAAATCCATGAAGCGCCGGTTCCAAGAGATCCGCCAACAACAGATAAGTCAGTATCACTACCATCACAAATTTGATCGTCTCCGGTAATTTCAGTTGGGTCTGTAGATTCAATGCATCCTCCATAACACCATATCTCAT
>PWLF01000067.1 GCA_003559475.1 Bacteroidales bacterium | reverse complement strand
TGATGACCAAAGGCTATATTATAGTATTGGTGAAGTTGCTGAAATATTTTCAGTTAACACATCTCTTATTAGGTTTTGGGAAAAAGAATTTGATATAATAAAACCTAAACGCAGTAAAAAAGGAACACGCTTTTTTACACCAAAAGACTTGGAAAATTTTCATTTAATCTATAATCTCGTTAAAGAGAGAGGTTATACATTGAAGGGAGCTAAAGAAAAGTTGAAAAAATCATCAAAAGAGCTTACAAAAGATATTGAAATAATTAATGCTTTGAAAAAAACAAGGAAGTTTCTTTTAGATTTAAAAAATGAGCTTTAAATAATTTAATTTATTCATTAACTAAAAAATCTTTTAAAGATTATGACCGGAATTATCAAAAAAAAGCTAAAGGATTATAAATTTGCAAGGTGGGGTGTGTTGGCTCTTACAAGTTTTGCAATGATTACCAATTATTACTTTTATGATGCGTTAGCTCCGCTAACGGATTTTCTCAGAATAAATTTGGGCTTTTCTTCAGGTGATTATGGTTTTCTTATGTCCGTATATTCAATACCAAACGTTTTTTTGGCTATGGCTATTATTGGAGGCGTCATATTAGATCGCCTCGGAATTAGATTAACAGGTTTTTCTTTCATTTTCTTAATGGCAATCGGTGGGGCAATAACAGCTTATGGCGCATCTGATACCTTCCTTGATGGTGGTTTTGGATATGCTTTTATGGACTCTTTTTTGACAAATTTTTCGCCCGCTTTGAAAATGATGTGCCTGGGATTCTTTATTTTCGGACTTGGTGCGGAAACAAGCATAATAGTGTTATCAAAAGTAGTTATTAAATGGTTTAAAGGAAAAGAATTGGCTTTGGCGCTTGGACTTAATTTAGCTGTTGGCAGGCTCGGAACAGCTTTAGCTTTAATGTTCTCGCCCAGATTAGTCTATCCTGAGTGGACAAATGCTATATGGTTTGGTGTTTTATTACTTTGGATAGGGCTTCTTGCATTTTTAGTTTATATGGTTATTGATTATAAAATTGATCGCCAGGAAAAAATTGATATTAAAGACCCTGAAGATGAATTTAAATGGAGCGATATAACTGATATAATTACAAACAGGTCTTTTATATTTATTACTCTACTTTGTGTAACATTTTACTCAGCTGTTTTCCCGTTTATAAAATTTGCCCCTGACCTTTTAATGAATAAGTTTTCTATGCCAAGGCAATTAGCAGGGGACGTTTCGTCTTATCTAATGTACGGGACAATACTTTTAACGCCTTTATTTGGCTGGATATGCGACTATAGAGGGAAAAGCGCAACATTAATGTATTTAGGTTCAGCCTTGCTTATAATTGCACATCTTATGTTTGCAGTAACTTACATAGAACCACGAATACCTATAATTTTATTAGGAATTGCTTTTTCATTAGTGCCTGCCGCAATGTGGCCCGCTGTCGTTAAAATTGTAAGAGAAAGCAAAATTGGAACAGCATACGGGGTTATGTATTTTGCCCAAAATATCGGACTATGGGCATTCCCACTAATAATAGGAATCCTTATTGATTCTTCAAACCCGCATTATAGAACAAGTATTGACGCCAATCAATTTAAAACAGTCCAAGAACAAAATATGGCTTTTACAGGGGAATATCTCGACAGAAAAGATAATCCATACGCTAGTAAAGAAGCTAATATTATTGCAGTAATATATGAAGATGAAATTGGAGGCAGAATTATTTGGCGTGAAAACCATAAAGTAACAACTTGCGAATCAGGAGAATTTGAAATTAATATCGGGGAAGGCGAAAATTTTGAAAGAATTGACTTTACTAAAATAACAGATGAAGTTGATTTTCAAGCTAAAGTTAAATTGTTTAAAAATGATGACAAAGTAAATATTTATGATGGCGAGTTTCATTATAAAAAAGAAACTCTTGAATTTATATCCGAAACGGATGTTAAAATTGATGAGGTGTTGAGCCAAAATAATTATGGAATAATTACTATTTATGATCCAATTAATGAAAAGTTGGTTTGGAAGGAAGAAATAATGTTTTATATTGACAACAAATCAAATTTTACTATTCCTTTAGGATTAGGAACGATAAGACATGCCGAAAGCATTTATTTTGGAATGCATACAAAAGAGTATGAAGCTGAAATTATTAAGCCACTAAACTATACTAATCCAATGTTGGTATTTGCATTATTGGGGGTATTTGGTTTAGTATTTGCATTTTTACTTAAGCGTGAAGACAAAACATCAGGGTATGGACTGGAACTTCCAAATAAAACTAAATAATTATATTGTACAATGATAGTTATTACAGGAGCAGCAGGATTTATAGGCAGTTGTTTGGTCAACAAACTTAACAACCAAGGATATAAAAATATTATAGTTGTTGATAAGTTTGATAATTATATGAAGAGCAAGAACCTAGCTAATAAAGCCTTTGAAGAAAAAATTGATCGTGATGAATTTATTGAGTGGTTTGAAAAGAATTATAAAAACGTCAGTTTTGTTTTTCATATAGGAGCAAGAACCGATACAGCCGAGTTTGACAAATCTGTTTTTGATAAATTAAATTTAAATTATTCTAAATCACTCTGGGATATTTGTGCAAAGCACGAATTGCCATTTGTCTATGCCTCATCTGCTGCAACTTATGGAAGTGGGGAGCTTGGATATGAAGATAATCATGATATAGTTGAAAGGCTTAAACCTCTTAATCCTTATGGTGAGTCAAAAAATGAATTTGATAAATGGGCACTAAAACAAAATAAAAAACCTCCTTTTTGGGCAGGATTAAAATTCTTTAATGTTTATGGGCCCAATGAATATCATAAAGGTAGAATGGCATCAGTAATTTACCATGCCTTTAATCAAATAAAAGAAACAGGCAAAATAAAGCTTTTCAAATCTCATCACCATGATTATGATGACGGAAAGCAACTTCGTGATTTTATATATGTGAAAGACCTGGTAAATATCTGTTTTTACTTAATGAAAAACAAAAAAAATAATGGCATCTTTAATGTAGGAACAGGAAAAGCCAGATCTTTTTATGACCTGGCTAAAGCTGTTTTTGCTGCTATGGGAAAAGAACCTGTCATAGAATTTATTGATATGCCGGAGGATATAAGAGATAAATACCAGTATTTTACTGAAGCAGATACTAAAAAACTTAGAACTTTAGGTTATGATAAACCTTTTTACTCACTGGAACAAGGAATATCTGATTATGTAAAAGGATATTTGGAAAGAGGAATATATTATTAACAAAATTTTATTTATCCCGTTGGATAAATTATCCGACGGGGTTCAGATGAAACCCTCTTTAACTAAAGGGTTCCAAAAATACATGAATTAAAACCCTTAGGGGCTGAGTCAAAATATTGTAAAACAGATTTTTAACCTAATTTTATTCAAATGAAAATAAAAAATGTTCTTGAACTAATTGGAAATACCCCTCACTTAAGGCTTTCAGGATTATTTCCTGAACATGAAGTTTGGATAAAAATAGAATATACAAACCCGGGAGGCAGCATAAAAGACCGTATTGCTCTTTCAATGATAGAAGAAGCCGAGAAACAAGAGAAATTAAAACCCTATGGAACTATTATCGAGCCAACTTCAGGTAATACCGGAATAGGAATAGCAATGGTAGGAGCAATAAAAGGATACAGAGTAGTCCTGGTTATGCCGGAATCAATGTCAATCGAAAGAAGGAAAATTTTGAAAGCTTATGGAGCAGAACTGATTCTGACTCCAAAAGAAAAAGGAATGAAAGGAGCTATTGAAAAAGCTCTGCAAATAAATAAAGAAACACAAAATTCTGTCATCCTGCAACAATTTGAAAATCCGGCTAACCCACTAATTCATGAAAAAGTAACATCAAAAGAGATTTTAAAAGACTTCCCTGAAGGTATTGATTATTTAATAACAGGAATTGGAACCGGCGGACATATCAGCGGTGTGGGGAAAGTATTAAAAGAAAAATTCCCTGAAATAAAAGTTTTTGGAGTAGAACCTGAAGATTCTGCCGTTATTAGCGGAAAGCCTCCGGCACCTCATCCAATTCAAGGAATAGGCGCCGGCTTTATCCCCAAAACATTAAATACTAATATCTTAGATAAAATTGTTACTATTAGTAAAAAAGAAGCCTTTGAAATGACTAAAAAAGTTGCTAAAACAGATGGTTTGCTTGTTGGAATTTCAACAGGAGCCTCATTAGCTGCAGTAAATAAGTGTGCCGACTTTATTCCTAAAAATAAGCGAATATTAACTTTTAATTATGATACAGGGGAAAGGTATTTAAGTGTTGATGGTCTGTGGGAATAGTAGCCAACTATAAATAATCAATAAAATCAATAAACTTTATGATATCACGAGTAGGTTTTGGATATGATGCTCACCGACTTGAAAAAGGGAGAAAGTTAATCATCGGTGGCATTGAAATTGAGTCAGAGCATGGAGCTATTGCCCATTCGGATGGTGATGTTTTATTGCATGCGATAATTGACGCACTTCTCGGCGCAGCTGCCTTAGGAGATATAGGAACACACTTTCCCGACTCGGACAATAGCTTTAAAAATATTGATAGCAAGGTACTGCTAAAAAAATCGTATGAACTGGTGATGAAAGAAGGGTATAAAATAGCTAATATCGATACAACTATTTGTTTGCAAGCCCCAAAACTTATATCTTACGTGCCTGAAATGCAAAAAACTATTGCAAAAGTTTTAAATATATCGGGAAATATGGTGTCGGTGAAATGTACTACAACTGAAAGAATGGGGTTTGTCGGCACCGGCGAAGGAATTGCCGCTTATGCTGTGGTTGGCTTGAACGCTTAATCCTCCTTTAACTTGCTAAAGTATTTTTAAATTGTTTTAAGATACATTTTTTTTGGATGTGTATTTAGTTTAGCTGATAAAACAAGTAAGGTCGTTCGCAAATTACAAAAGGGTTGTTGCAGAATGATAAAATCCGGATTTTCGGAAAATTATATTTAAAAGGTTTTTGGATTTAAAAAATCCAATGCAAATAAGTGGGAGTTTATTTTTTAAACTGCTTTTGCATAAAAAGAATTACTGATTTTTTCAAAAAAAATGATTTTGAAGTTTAGTAATTAATATGCAGTGGGCGGTTTGCAATAGCAGGTATAATAATGCCCAAATAACTTAAAAAGCAAATGATAATTGTTTAAAAACATCAATTTTTTTCTTTCTTTTACATATGTTTAACCAAAAAAAAACATTTATTTT
>PWLF01000193.1 GCA_003559475.1 Bacteroidales bacterium | reverse complement strand
ACTACCATCACAAATTTGATCGTCTCCGGTAATTTCAGTTGGGTCTGTAGATTCAATGCATCCTCCATAACACCATATCTCATGCCATTCGGCTTCGAGATAGATTTCAAAACAGTTTGTGTTAGTGTTATAAATTATTAGTGCCTCTGCAGGATTATCAATCTGGTCGTTACCAGCAATTCTGGTCATCAAAAATCCTTTTTCTCCGGATATTAATTCTAATATCGCTGATTCATGGGCTTCTTGTCCATCAGGACCTATTGAAACTTGCGCATAACCGGAAAAGATAAAAGCAAGCGTTAAAACAATCGAAGTAAAAGTTTTCTTAAGCATAATTATATCTAATTTTTGTTTATAATAGTTTTTGTTTGATATTAAATCATTTAATTCTTCAAATATATAAAAAAAATAATATAGTTTAATATTTAATATTTTTTAAATACTAACAAAATATAACTAATTAAACTGATAACCAGAATTTTAGTTTACTAATTGATATGTCCTGATTCCTGAATCAGGACATATTTAATTCTATAAAAACTATTTTTTTAATTAAAACCGCGCTAAAACATCAACAATGTGCATGGTTTTTATTGGGAGGTTATTATGCTTAATATAACTCTCAATATTCATAAGGCAAGACTGCTCTGTTGATATTATAACATCAGCACCTGAGTTTATTGCATTTTCAACCTTTTGTTGAGTCATTGCAACAGATATTGGTTCATTTTTTACAGAAAAGGTACCTCCAAACCCACAACATACATCACTGTCTTTCATTTCTACAATCTCTAAACCCTTCACATTAGCAAGCAGTTTTCTAAGTTCGTCTTTAAGCCCATACTCTCTTATAGCAGTACAAGCATCATGTATTGTAGCTTTAGTATTGAAAACCGATTTTATATCATCTATCTGAAGTACATTTACCATAAAGTCCGTAAACTCATACAAGTTTTCGCCTATTTGCTGGCTTGAGTGATGAAAAGATGAATTTTCAAACAGTTCGTTATAGTAGTTTTTAACCATACTTGCACAAGATGCTGAAGGGGTAACAATAATAGATTTCCCTTCAAAATCTTTTATAAATTTTTCAGCCACACAGCGGGCTTCTTTCCAATATCCTGAATTAAAAGCTACTTGACCACAGCATGTTTGTTTCGGATTATAAGTTACCGAAACGCCGGCTTTTTCGAGTACTTTAACCATATTTGCCCCGGTTTCAGGATATAGTTGATCAATAAAACAAGGAATAAATATGTCAACTTCATTAATTTTCACTTTACACTTTTTTTAAAAAATATTAAAAACATTCTTTACAAATAATCACTTATATTTTCTTTGTCTGTTTATTTCAAATAAAACAACGCCAGTGGCAACAGAGACATTTAAAGATCCTGTTTCCCCGCTCATAGGCACAAAGACTGATTTATCAGCCAGTTTCAAGCAGGCTTTTGATACTCCCCTATCTTCAGAGCCAAATATAACAGCCATAGGTTCTTTTAATTCAGAATTATAAATATCATTATTACTTCTCTCTGATGTTGCGACAACTTTTAGACCACATTCTTTTATAAAAGATATTGTTTCCAGCAAGTTATCTTCTTTACAAACAGGCACTCTGTTTAGCGCACCTGCAGATGTTTTAACACTAACATCATTTACAGTCACACTTCCTTTAGCTGGTATTATAATACCATGCGCTCCTGCACATTCTACCGTTCGTGCAATTGCTCCAAAATTACGCACATCGGTAATCCCATCAAGAATTACCAGCAAGGGGGTTTCTCCGCTATCCCAGGCTTTAGTTATTACATCTTCTACCTTCCAATAATCTATCTGAGCGATATAAGCTATTACTCCCTGGTGGTTATTTTTTGTTATTTTATTTAGTTTTTCAGCAGGAACCAACTGATGGTGAATGTTTTTATCCCTTATATACTTAAAAAGCCTGCCGTAATTATCTCCGGTAAGACCTTTTTGGATAAGAATCTTGTCAGTATTTCTTCCTTCTTTTAAAGCCTCTATAACCGGCCTTATTCCATAAATTATATTTTCCAAAATAATAAATTTAAAAATATTAAATAATCAATCAATTGTTTTATTCCTATTTTAACAAACCCGTATTTTTAACTAATCTCAATTTCTAATATTATCAACCATTCTAAACCAAATATCACTATACTCAGGTTTTCTGTCTAATACAAAGCAATGCATCCCCGACATTATTTCCGTTTTGATAAAAGTAAATTCTGTTCTTGGAATTTCCCATCCTCCGTGATATATCCATCTTTCAGATTCATCATTTTTAATAATATGGTCAGGACTTCCAAAAACAGAATATATCATACCCCTGTCTGTTTTCCATCCTTCTTTCCATGTTGTAAAAAGCTTATTTGATTTTTCAATATTATCATAAAATCTATCAACCTTTTTGCGACCTCTTAAAGGCGTTCCTGCCATTTCTGTCCAAAAAACATCAACAGCAACAGCTGCATCATCATAATCAAGCAGTTTTTCAAACTCCTTACCGGTTGAGAGGTACCTTAGAGGTAACAGCATTTGATAATCATCAACAATTGCAGGATAACCATCATAAAAATTATAAACATAAAAGCCTGCATTATCCTCATTTGACACTCTGTAAATTCCATCAACTTCTATTTGCAATGATGCTATCCCTTTTTCAAAATCTAACTGAAAAACAGCATCATGAGTAATATCTTTTATATCAATACCTTTCTCCGAAAAAGGCGGTAAAGCAATTTCTTTTCTATCTTTAAAAATACTCACTTCATATATTTCAGATATTTCATGCTTATATTTTAAAGTGTAATTACCTTTTTTTAAAAAATTGGGTGGAAAAATCAAAGAATCTTCTTCATAATACAATTTAAAGTATTGAGAATTGTCATCTTCGGTTTTATTTACATCAATAATAGCTTTTTTTCGAGTTTCTTTATTGTTTACATCCTGCAGGTCAATTTTCATAACATAATTAGTCCCTGAAGGAATATTGAGTGCTATAAAATCTTTAATATAAGCATCATGAGCGTTTTTATCGTTATCCAAAGTATCAAAAACAGTAATACTTAAGCTATCTACGAGTTCATTACTTGAATATGAATCGAATATTTCATAACTTAAGTTTACAGATGCGACAAAAGGCTCTTCTTCTGAAGATTTGCGGTACTCCAAACTGCTTCTATTTATTCTGTAATACAAAGAACTTTTATCAAAAGATTTATGAAACACCAAAAAATCAGCTCCTATTATGTTTTCTTCATGGTAATATAAAAACTTTAAATTTCTGTCTGAGATACGAGTAATTGATTTACAACTATTCATTACAATTAAAATCAAAAACAGCTTTAAAACTAAAGCCCCGTTAGGCAAACACCTTTTATTAATATTAAAGTAATTAAGCATAATATTAAATTTTAAAATCAGCAATGTCCGACAAAAATAACATTTTGCAAATATAGGATGACCACTATTTGCGACGTTAAGGATGGGGTTAGTGGCGGCGAAGCCGCAACTAACCCCATCCTCCCCTGTTATGCTAATTAAACCGTCATTTCGACCGCTAGAGAGAAATCTCGAAATTTTAACCAGACAATAGTATTTTGAAATATATTGTTCCAAAAACTTTTGTAAATATATAATTTTTTTATTTTACCTCTACAAATAATTACATTGTTAAACTTAAAAACTTTTGCAATTTAAGTTTTTAGTTTGATTAATTCTTTGTATTTTTCGAGCCGAAAAAATCAAAAAACACATTTTATTTATGATTAACGGGCAATTTAAGAGAATTTTTAATAAAGTTTTTGGATGGGTTTATAAGGTAAGTCCACCTGTATTTCTTGGAGCAGCGATTGGCATACTTTCAATAATTCTATACGGAGCCATTTGGACAGAGTCGGCAGGAGTTTTATTTAATAATGTTTTAAACTTTATATCAAAAAATTTTGGATGGTATTATATTATTATAGTATCATTATTTTTGACATTTGTTATATGGTTATATTTGAGTCGTTTTGGCAAGATTCGTCTTGGTGGCGTAGATTCAAAGCCTGAATTCAGTAACTTTGAGTGGTTTTCGATGCTATTTGCAGCCGGAATGGGCATGGGTTTGGTATTTTGGGGAGTTGCCGAGCCGATAATGCACTATAAACAACCACCTTTATCTGAACCTGAGACCATGGATTCCTTTCGGGAGTCTATGAGGTATTCATTTTTTCATTGGGGTTTTCACCCCTGGGCGATATATATAATTTTTGCACTTGGCATTTCATACTTTCATTTTCGTCATAAGCTTCCGTTGGCGCCACGCTCTCTGTTTTATCCAATTATTGGTAACAGGATTTTTGGTTGGGCGGGTCATTTTATAGATATTTTTTGTACAATCGCGACATTATTGGGAGTAGCTACTTCTTTGGGGCTTGGTGCCATGCAGTTAAATTCGGGAATAAATGCTTTGACAGGAATTCCTGTCAGCACCAATATACAAGTTATAATAATCACAATAGTAACTGCCATAGCAGTAGTTTCATTAGTTACGGGGTTACACAGAGGCATAAAATATCTAAGTATTACAAACTTAATTTTAATGTTCTCGCTGATGCTGTTTGTTTTTATTTTTGGTCCTACATTATTTCAAATAAGTGTTTTTACAGGCACTTTAGGTGATTATCTTCAAAACATAGTAGGTACAAGCTTAAGGATTGACTTTGGTACTGATTTTGAATGGCAGTCAAATTGGACTTTATTTTATTGGGGTTGGTGGCTTTCCTGGTGTCCTTTTGTAGGAATTTTTATAGCACGCGTTTCAAAGGGAAGGACTATACGACAGTTTATTCTTTACGTACTATTTATTCCAACAATTGTAACCTTTTTTTGGTTTTCGGTATTCGGCGGGACAGCTTTAAACATTGAGATTTTCGGTGATGGTGGATTATCAAATATTATTATGGATAATGAAGCCATGGCGTTACATGCATTATTGGGGCATTTGCCAATATCTACAATTACGCAATGGCTTGGAGTTTTGCTTATTCTAATATTTTTCATAACATCTTCTGATTCGGGTTCTTTAGTAACAGATATGATGACTTCCGGTGGTAATCCAAATCCGTTAACCGGCACACGTATTTTTTGGGGTGTAACGGAGGGGGCTGCTGCGGCTGCATTACTTTTAGCCGGAGGCTTGAGCTCTCTGCAAGCAGCTTCTATATCAGCAGGATTACCGCAAAGTATAATTGTTTTAGCTTGCTGTTATAGTCTTGTTAAAGCTCTGATAAAAGATAATAAAACAAAAGGTATTCCGGAGCTTAAAAAATTAAAAGAAGATGCTTTTGAATAAAAAATCAAACTTTTAGTTCTTCTTTTTCACTTTTGGCAATAACGACAGCACCACAAGAGTCGCTCCATACATTAACCGAAGTTCTGAACATATCCAGTATTCTGTCAACTGCAAGAATAAGCCCGACTCCTTCCAATGGTATTCCAACAACACTAAGAATAATGGTAATAACAACCAAGCCCGCCATAGGTATTCCTGCAGCACCAATAGATGCTAAAAGTGCAGTAAAAACCACTAAAAATTGCTCGAAAAATGCCAGATCATGCCCATAAGCCTGAGCTATAAACATCACAGCAACGCACTCATAAAGCGCAGTTCCATCCATGTTTATAGTTGCGCCCAAAGGTAAAACAAAACCGGATGTTTTTTTTGAAACACCGCTTTTTGTAGTAACTGCATCCATAGTAAGTGGCAAAGTTGCATTGCTCGATGAAGTTGAAAAAGCTGTTAGAAGAGGTACCGACATATTCTTAAAGTGAATACGAGGATTTGCTCTGCCTATTCCTCCCAAAATGAGCGGTAAAGTAATAGTTGAATGAATTGCCAATGCTAAAATAACAGTAGCCATGTATAACCCTAATCTACCAAATAAATTAAGCAATGCTTCCGGGTCAGCTGCTTGATCAGCTACCGTTCCGGAAACTATACCAAAAATCCCTAACGGAGAAAACCTGATAACAAACATTGTTACCTTCATCATTACTTCAAAGACCGCCTTAAAAAAACTCTCTATCGGAGCACTGTATTTTGAAGAAACACGAGTTGTAAAAAAACCGAAAATTATTGCAAAGAAAATTATTGCAAGCATATCACCCTCAGCCATTGCCTGAAAAATATTTGAAGGAACAATACCTATTATTGTATCAAGAAGAGGCACAGGCTCAATCTCTTCAACATTTTCAGTTAACGCATCCACTCCAACTCCCGGACTAATCAAATTTACCAATATCAAACCGGTAAATATAGCAAACAAGCTTGTGGTAATGTAATAACCAAAAGTCTTAAACCCTACCCTGCCAAGATTTTTACCACTTCCAATCCCCGACACGCCTGTTACTATTGAAGAGAAAATCAAAGGCACAATAATCATCGCAAGAGCACGCAAAAATAAGTCACCCATCCAGGTTACATAATCAACATACTCTGAAAAATATATACCGAAAAAAACACTTAAAATTAAAGCAATTAATATCTGCCAGTGCAGCTTTATCTTTTTTAAATTTTTAAAAAACGTCATATCAGCAAAGTTATATTAATAATTTAAAAAATCTTTTTCCTTTATCATTTTCTCTGCAGTTTTAATTTTTTCAATAGTTCCGAGGTCAAACCAAAAATCAGAATTATGATTGAACGAAAGAATATTTTTTTGCTCAGCTAAATTAAAATAAACTTTTTTAATAGAAAATTTGCCTGAAAAATTAATATGATCAAATACTTCAGGGCTTAAAACCTGAATTCCGCTAAAAGCTTTTCTTTCAAAATTTTCGCTTATGTTTCTTGTCATTATCTTTTCGTTAGTACTAATATTTTCCCAACCTGCTAATTGATTATTATGCCAGAGAAAATACCTTGTTGACTTTCTATTTGTGGTTGCAAGAGTAGCGATAGCTTTATTTTTTATATGAAAATCCCATAATTGTTTCAAATCCAAGTCAGAAAAAACGTCAACATTATGCACAATAAATGGCTCTTCCCCTTGCAAAAATTCTTTAGCTTTAAGCAATCCGCCGCCTGTATCTAACAATTCTTTCTTTTCGTCAGAAATGATAAATTCAGCATCATAAGGCAATTTTTCAATAGCCTCTCTCATCTTTTCAGCATAGTGATGTGTATTTATCACAATTTGCTTAAATCCACTATTAACAAGCTTTTCTACCACCCAATGCAACATCGGTTTCCCTGCAACTTCAACTAATGCTTTTGGTTTATCAGTAGTCAGAGGCATCAATCTTTTGCCCAACCCGGCTGCAAAAATCATTGCTTTTGGCATAATTTGTTTTTTTAATTAATCACAAGACCATGAAAGTCCTTCTTGTTGATGATTTATTTCAACATTTACATCAAGTTTACTTTTAATTATACCGGCTAATTTCTCTGCACAAAACACCGATCTATGTTGCCCCCCGGTACAACCATAAGAAACCATTAAATTCTTAAAGCCCCTATCTATGTATTTCTTTGCTGAAGACAGCACAATATCTGATGTTTTTTCAATAAAAACATTAACCTCAGGTTCTTTAGAAAGATATTCTATAACAGGCTTATCTTTTCCACAAAGATTCTTAAACTCACTATACCTTCCGGGATTAGGTAGGGCGCGACAATCAAACATAAAACCACCTCCGTTTCCGCTCATATCAACAGGATGCGTTTTTTTATATGAAAAAGAATTGACTGTTATCGTTAATTTTTCTTGATCATAATCTCCGCAGGTATATTTGTCAAACTTTTTGGTTTCAATTATTTGCTTAGCAATATCCTTTAAGTAAGGCAAATTTCTCGGAAAGCAATTATTTTCAATCAGCCATTTAAGGTTATTTTGAGCATAAAATATACTTTGCAAAAACAGCGGTTTTTTCTCGTGAAATCCTCTAAAACCATAAGCCCCCATTGCTTGAAAAATCCTTATCAATACAAACCCGTAGAAATAATGTATAAACTGTTTTTTGTCAACCGTAATATATTTTTCTATTTGCTTAATATAATAATCCAGAAGTTCTATTCTCAGGTCAAAAGGGATATTTGCTTTTGCATCAAATAGCAGTGAAGCAAGGTCGTACTGCAACGGTCCTTTTCTTCCTCCCTGATAATCGATAAAGCGCGGTTTGTTATCTAAAATCATTATGTTTCTCGATTGAAAATCCCTGAACATAAAAAAATCGGATGGAGCTTGGCTTAGCCAACCTACTAATTTGACAAACTCATCTTCAAGTTTTTCTTCATCAAAAAAGATATCTCCAAGTTTCAGAAAAAAGTATTTGAAATAATTAAGATCCCAAAACATAGACCGGCTATCAAATGCTTTCCGCGGATAACAAACATCATAATTAATATCTTTTCCTGCCGTAATTTGAAATTCCGGCAACCACTCCAAAACTTTTTTATAAATATGAATGACATCTTGTGAAAAATCCGTTTGTTCTTTTGTCAATGGTAAAAGAGAAAAGAGAGTTGTATCACCCAAATCACTTATCAAATAACTGTTTAGCGGAGTATTTTCACAGATTACGGTTGGTACGGGAATTTCATGCTTAGAAAAATGTTTAGTAAATTCAATAAAAGCAATATTTTCATCAATATTCGGGTTAAACGCCCCAATTACAGATTCTTTATCAAAAAATATTCTGTAATATTCTCTGTCAGAAGCAGTTTGAGGCAATTTAACCATTTTATCACAAGGTTTGCCTTTCCATTTTTCAAACAAGTTTGAAACTAATTTAACAGAGTCATTATTTACATCCATTTTATATAATCCTTTTAATCTTCCATTTTATTTAATATTTTTTCTGACACCAGAAACACAGAGGGTTTATCTGATATTGGGTTTGGTTTAACAACCACTACCGTATTATAAACTTCTTCAATATCTTTATAATTTAGCACCTTTTCGGGAAGACCTTTTTTGTGTATTTTGCCGTCATTAAGCATTATCAAGTAATCACAGTACTCTCCTGCGAGGTTAAGGTCGTGAATAATCATTAATACGGAAAGCCCCATCTCATGATTTAATTTTTGAATCAGGTTTAATATTTGTACCTGATGAGTAATATCGAGGTGAGATGTTGGTTCATCAAGAAGCAACAAATCAGGTTGTTGAGTGAGGGCTCTTGCGATGTTGGCTAACTGTTGTTCTCCGCCACTTATTTTCGACATAAGTTTATCTTTAAGGTGGATAACATTTGTTAGTTCCATAAACTTATACGCAATCTCATAGTCTTCAGCGGTTTCAAAAAATCTCATCTTTTTTCTATGAGGCAGTCTTCCCATCAAAACGTAATCTTCGACGGTAATATCGGTTGCGTTTGTATGTTGAGAAACAACGGCAATATGCCTTGCTTTTTCTTTATAAGTCATTCTTTGCAAATCATTGCCATTGAGATAAACTTCCCCTTTTTTTGTTGACAACTGCCCTGTTATCCCTCTGAAAAGGGTTGTTTTCCCGGAGCCGTTAGGACCAATAATGCCTGACAACACACCTTTGCTTATATCAAAGTTTATATTTTCCAAGACATACCGGTTTGAATAACCACAAGAAAAATCTTTTATTGAAAAAAAAGATGGCATATTTTAACTCATTTTAAAGTTTGATTTTGATCTACTCAAAATAATTATAAACATTATCCCTCCGACTATTCCTGTTATAACACCTATTGGTAATTCGTTGGGTGAAATTATTGTACGTGCTAAAGTGTCGGATATAATTAAAAATGTTGCTCCACCCAAAAAAGAACCGGGGAGCAAGACTCTGAAATCGGACCCTGCAATCAACCTTATCAAATGAGGAATCACGAGTCCGACAAACCCGATAACACCGGCAGATGCGACACAAATACCTGCCAGAAGCGATGCTAATACAAATAATATCCGAATAGCAACTCCGGTATTTATTCCCAAATGCTTCGCATTTGTTTCTCCTAAACGCAAAGCATTCAAAGAGTTAGAAAAAAACAAAGATAAAATAAGGGCGGATAAAGATACTATCATAGTTATCCGGATTATGCTCATATTTGGCTCATCAAGAGAGCCCATCATCCAAAAAACAATACTGTGAAGATTATCAGATGTTGTAATAGCCATTAAAAGCATCATAGCTGCTGAAGAGACAAAGCTGATCATCACTCCTATCAGAAGCATATTATTGATATTAATATTTCCCTGACGTATTCCAAGAAAATAGACTAGAAAAATTGTAATTAAAGCACCGGTAAACCCTGCAAGAGGCAATATAAAGTAACCGATTGTCATCGGTAAAGCAAAAACTATAGCCATAGCGACACCAAAAGCGGCACCACCGGAAATTCCTAAAGTATATGGCTCTACCAAAGGATTTCTATATATCCCCTGAAGTATAGCTCCCGACAAACTTAAACCACCTCCAACGGCTATTCCTAAAAGTATTCTGGGTAATCTCAGATGATTGATAATCGTATATTCCGTTCCCTCTTTTTCAATAAGAATACGAGGAATATCAAAAATTGAAATTTTAAACTCTCCGGTCGAGATTGCAACCAAAAATGCTATTATCGCCAAAAAAACAAGCGATAATAAGAAAATGCCCCATCTAATAATTTTATTCTTCACTTTGCTAATTGTATAAAAAAACCTTATCTTTTAGTTAAATCAAAAACAAAAATAAGTTTTTTTGACAAATTGCAAAGTTAAAAACTCTTTTATAAATGATTGTATAAAAAATTGGCGTTATCGAATTGATTTTAAAACGTTATAAAGTTGAAATATCATAAAGTTAGTTTACTCTAATCAGACATCTTTAGAAATATTAATTTTTTATTAAAAAACTTAATATCAATATATTAAACTTGCCGATTCACAATTTTAATTCTTTATTATCTTATGATTAAACAAATGCCTGTCTGAGATTATTCTAAGCAAGTATGCTGAGGGTTCTAGATCATCAAGTTCAAACACATAGCTATCAGAATCTCTTTCAATACCGTATCTCTTGCGAGTTATTAAACTACCTGTTTCGCTATATATCTCAAAATATACATGATTATCTTCAATATTCTCAAGATATATAATTATTTCCGACCTGAAAGGATTTGGGTAAACTACTGATTTTGCTTCATCTGATTTTTTATCACAATTTATGTGAATTATGTTATATTCTGTTGTTGTACCGTCAAAATCTACTTGTTTTAATCTGTAATAATTATCTCCGAAAAACAAGTGTTCATCAATATATGAATACTCCACAATTCTGTTGCTATAACCCTGACCTTCAATCATAGCTATCTCTGTAAAATCTTTTCCGTCTTTGGATTTTTCCAATATGAAATAGTCATTATTTATCTCAGTAGCTGTTTCCCAGGTTATTAAAGCATTCCCATCTTTATCGCATTCTGCTTCAAAGCTCAGAAGTTCGATTGGAAGAGGATTATCCCATGATTCGGAGCTAAGAGTAAACGGGCTAAAATCACTTATAAAGTTTGAGGTAATTGTGCCTGACATAATATCACCGGTTATTGATGACTGTCCTTTATCATTCCATTGAGTATCATCCCAGCGGGCAACTATTAGGTCATTAAGATTTCCAATGCCTCCGCTTCTAGAATCCTCCCAGCTTAAGGTTACCTGAACCTCATTTGTTCCTCCGTCAGATCTATCAAGAATCCAGTATTCCATTCTGGAAACATTATTAATTGACGCTTCTTTGCTTGTCACATCAAGTCCGGCTAGATCAGGATCTATATGATAATACCTTGCAGTAAATGACTCGCCCTGGTCTCCACCTGATGCTTCAGAAATACCTAAAGGTGCATAAATGCAACTTTCTCCTATAGGAAAAACAAAAGCGTCTGTTCCTTCTTTTTCAACTTCACCGTCAACAAAGCTATCTTCAGAGCCTTCGTTTGATGTAGCATCTTCTGTAAATAATAATGATCCAGTATCAGAGAAATAGACAACTCCGTCATCAAAATCTGCATTGCCGTTTATTACCATTGGAGAGGTTATTTCTAAATCTCCACATAACCCAGTAGTGTTCTCAAATATAATATCATTAAAATCACTGTCGCCGGGGTCAATAGTTTGATGGGAAGAACCACTAAATCTAAACACTCCTCCTAATTCAGTATCAACAGTTCCTTGATTAATCCAGTTGCCGGTAATATTTATTTCGCTATCCTGTTCTTTAATGATATCTGCATTGTTTGTCCAATCGCCATCAATATCAATCACATGCCCGTCTCTTATAGAGATATCTCTGTCAAATAAAGATAAGGGAGATGACTCAGCCGGGTTGCATGTTGTCATACAACACTCCTCCCATGTACTTTCATTATCCCAATCTCCGGAAGATAGTGTTTGATAGTAGTCAAATTCTACTTCTACCGTTACGAAATCTCTATCAGAGAAACATATAGGTTCTATAGCATAAGTTACTATAACCATTCCATGATCATCTTCATTATATTCATTCAAGTTATCAACAGGACCATCATAGACATCAAAGCCGTCGGAATTAGTAGTATTAAAATTACCGTCTGAAGTAGCGGCTGATATTGCACTTTTATGAATATAACTTCCTCCACCACTCTTACATGTGTTACTATTGTATGGACAA
Source organism: Bacteroidales bacterium (assembly GCA_003559475.1). Classification (GTDB taxonomy): domain Bacteria; phylum Bacteroidota; class Bacteroidia; order Bacteroidales; family UBA7960; genus PUKZ01. The sequence continues at coordinate 40,788 of PWLF01000193.1, read as the reverse complement.
AAATCACCACCTCTGAATCCTCCTCCTCCTGATCCGTAATTAAATATACCATAACCGCCACCACCGCCAAAACCTCCATAATCTGAAGACTCTTCCAGATAATATCCACCAATTCCGTAATTTCTGTCTCCTTTATATCCATTTAAGAAACTCCCTCCTCCTGTGGGTTCAGAGCCATCTTCTTCGCCGGTTCCGGAAAATCCACCTCCGGCACCTTCCCCGGAACCTGTAGCTCCCCAATGAAATCCACCTTGATCAGTCCACTCTCCGAGATATTCACTATAACTATCTGTTTGACCATCGTTATCAGCAATAGGATTATCATTAAATGCTCCGCCACCTCCTCCGGCAACTAACAATGGTGTAACTTTTAAACCCAAGTAACTATTATCATCCATAAAATAATCTCCTTGTGGGTCAACTTTTACTATAAAAGTTCCTCCACCACCTGCATTACCATTTTCATCTGAATAATCAGAACCTTTTTGTCCAACTAAAATCAGTATTTCATCTCCTTTATTTAATTCAAAATCAGCTTGTATAATTGCTCCATAACCATGCCTTCCCACATTTATATCTTTTCCTCCACCTCTTGCACCGTATGCAGTAAAAGTATATACTCCTGTTTCGGGTATTTCCCATTCCTGAATGCCATCACTATTTATTGTAACTTCTGATTCAATATTTGTCCCTGAATATTCAGTATCACAGTCTAATTGAGAAGGACCTGTTCTTCCTTCAACTCCGCAATTTGTGAATACATACTCTATCTCTTCACTTTCAATATCAATAGCTTCAAGCTGATAATCTGTATTTTCTGTAAGAACAGGAGTATTAAAACTGTCTTCTGTCCCAACTATTTCGTTTACTTCATCATACCACAGATAATATCCTGTACTTCCCGAGGCAGTTAAAGTAGTAATTCCTCCACATGAGATAGCAGGGTTTGTTTCGTTTATATTTGGGCTTTCCATATCATCAATAGTGATATTAATCGACACCTTTTCTGATAAGCATAAAAATTCTCTCTCATAAGATATGATAACTCGTCCATGTCTATCTTCAATGTATGCTTCTTCATTATTTTGATTAAAACCTGAGTTAAAAGAACCTCCTCCTCCTCCTGCAGCTTCGTTAGAACTACTAGAAGAATATCCTCCACCTCCACCGGAGTATCCGCCACCACCGCCGGCAGCACCAAAGGATGATGTAGCTTCATCTGTAGCTCCTCCTCCACCAAAGCCGCCATCTAGACTATATCCTCTTCCGCCAACACCACCATTTAGATAAGATCTTCCTCTACCTCCATTTCCCGAGCCATCTTCACCATCAGTAAAAAATCCTCCACCTCCTGAACCTCTTGAATTTGCAGCATTTCCACCACTTCCATCAACTCCTCCCGTACCCCATGAATTACCGCCAAAACCATCTTTTGCATTGTTTTCTGTTGTAGCATGAGCTATATTTTGTTGATTAGTAGATGTTCCTACACCATAACCACCACCTCCTCCGGCTATAATTAAAATATCGGCTTCTGAGCTGGCATTTTCCATTACTACAAAAGATCCTCCTCCACCGCCAATTTCTAATGTATCAATATCACTACCACCTCCTTTTTGACCAACTAAGATTTCTAATACATCACCTTTTTCAAGATCAAAATAACCTGATATTTTTGCTCCTTTACCTCCTATTCCACTTCTAGGGCCAACACCTCCTTGTGCACCATAAGCTTGAATATTGTATGTTGCTGAATAAGGAACTTCCCACTTCTGAATTCCGTATCCAACCACGGTCACATTTCCTTCAAGGTTTGTTCCTGAATACTCAGAATTAACATTTGATTGAAAAGGACCAAATCTACCTTCTACTCCACAATTTGTAAATTCATATTCTATTACTTCAGTTTGAAAATCAATAGCAGCAACCTTATATATTGTGTCATTTTTAAGTCTGGGAGTAGTAAAGCTATTACCATAACCTATTATTTCATCATTCTCATTAAACCATACATAATTATTTGTGCTTCCTGAAGCGTTTAGTGTTATGGATGAACCACAAGAAATAATGGGATCTGATTCTGTAACATCCGGAGAGATTAGTTCTTCTACTGTAATATTTATGGGGACTTTATCAGAAGCACATTTTTTTTCAACTATTGAGGATATAATAACCAATCCATGCCCTTCTCTAACACCGGCTTGATTATTTTGATTAGCACCAGAGTTATATGAGCTACCTCCACCTCCGGCTGCTTCATTATCATCACTATCAGAGTATCCTCCACCACCTCCTGAATAACCACCGCCACCACTTGCAGCACCCCATCCGGTATTTTCATCTGTAGCTCCACCACCACCAAATCCACCATCAACAGTGTTACCCACTCCTCCTTGTCCGCCATTTAAAAATGATTTACCGCCACCACCATTTCCTGAACCGTCAGCACCATCACTTATAAATCCACCACCTCCTGAACCTCTAGATTCAGCATCTCCGCCGCCGGCTCCATCAACTCCTCCTATACCCAAAGAGGTACCTCCAATTCCGTTTTTTGCATTATCATTTATTGTCGCATGTGCTACATCCTGATGAATAGTAGTTGTTCCAACACCATAACCACCTCCACCACCTGCTATAATCAAAATATCTGACTTATTACTGGCATTTCCCATTACTACAAAAGAACCACCACCTCCTGCTATTTCTTGAGAATATCCACCGTCACCTTGTTGACCAACAAGGATTTCAATAACTTCGCCTTCTTGAAGTTCAAAATCACCTGACATTTTTGCTCCTTTACCTCCAATACCACCTCTCGTCCCTGCACCTCCTTGTGCACCATAAGCTTCAATTGTGTAAGTAGCTGTTTTGGGAACAGTCCATTGTTGAATGCCATCACCAATTATTGTGACTTCTCCCTCTAGGTTAGTTCCTTCATATTCATTATCTGCATCTTCTTGAGTAGGACCTAATCTTCCTTCTTTTCTACAATTTGTAAATCGCCAAATACTATTCGCAGGTTCGCTATTAACAGCCGCAACATAATAAGTTGTATTTTCTGTCAGGATTGAAGTAGTAAAGTTTTCTCCTATACCGACAATTTCATCTTCATCGTTATACCATACATATTCTCCTGTACTACCTGATGCAGATAATGTGGCTTTACCTCCACAAGATATAATGGGATTTGGGTCAACTATTTCCGGTGTATCTATTTCTTCTACTGTTATATTTATTGGGGCTCTATCTGAAGCACATTGAGGTTCAACAGAGTAAGATATAACTACTAATCCATGACCGGTTTTAACACCTTCTTCATTATTTTGATTTATTCCTGAGTTAAATGAACCACCTCCTCCTCCGGCAGCTTCATCATCTTCACTATCAGAGTATCCACCACCACCACCGGTATAACCACCACCACCACTAGCTGCACCCCATCCGGTATTTTCATCTGTAGCTCCACCACCACCAAATCCACCATCAACAGTATTACCATGCCCTCCTAGTCCTCCTTTTATATAAGAAACACCCCTCCCACCGTTTCCGGAGCCATCTTCTCCATCACTAAAAAACCCTCCTCCACCGGAACCTCTTGAGTCTGCAGCATCTCCACCATTTCCATCAACACCTCCCGCACCCCAGGACTCTCCGCCAACCCCATCTTTTGCATTGACATCAACCGAACCATACGCTTTATCCTGATTAACAGTAGTTGTTCCTACACCATAACCCCCACCACCACCGGCAATTATTAAAATATCTTCCTCATAAATAGCATTACTCATAACTACAAAAGTACCACCGCCACCACCTACTTGATTTGAATACCCCCCTCGACCTTGTTGACCAACTAAAATATCTAATTTTTGCCCTTTTTCAAGTTCAAACTCGCCGGACATTTTTGCTCCTTTTCCACCAATACCTCCTCTTATTCCGGACCCTCCCTGAGCCCCATAAGCTTCAATAGTATATGTTGCAGTATAAGGAACAACCCACTGTTGAATTCCATAACCGGTTATATTAACCTTTCCTTCAAGATTTGTTCCCAAATATTCAAAATCACAGTCTGCTTGAGAAGGACCTGTTCTGCCTGTTGCTTTACAATTGGTAAACTCTAAAACCACATTTTCCGGTTCAGTATCAACTGCTTCGACATAATAAGTAGTATTTTCGGTTAGACTTGGAGTAGTAAAATTTTCTCCTGTGCCAACTATATCATCTTCATCGTTATACCATACATAGTTGGAAGAACTTCCTGAGGCGGATAAAGTTATTGACGTCCCACAGTAAATATCAGGGTTTAATTCAGAAACATCCGGAATACTTAATTCTTCAATTTCCACATCTACTTGAGTTAAATCACTTAATTCTCCAACTTCCGGAACTTCTAAAGAAATAACAACTAAACCATTTCCTTGATGGTATCCCGATTTATTAGTTTGATTTTTTCCTGAATTATAGGAGCCCCCACCTCCTCCAACATCATTATTTGAGTTTCCACCCGAGCCACCGCCGGAATAACCGCCACCTCCTCCTATTCTTTGATTATGTCTTCCAACTCCTCCTCCTCCAAAACCTCCTTCGGCATTATTATCTCCGGAAGCACCTACACCACCATCAATAAATGACTGAGATCTATCCCCATCAGTACCAACTGTTTCCGACTCATAAAATCCTGAACCCGGATGTGCCCATGTACCTGTACTTCCGCTTCTACCTGCATTACCATCTGTTCCTTCCGAATTATCAGGATTTCCTCCTGAAGTTCCACTATTTGCTGTTTCTGTTGCTATACCAAAAGATTGTACAGGGGATGATATACTTCCGTCTGATACTCCACCGGCTCCTCCTGCTACTATTAAAGGAATGTCATCATCGTTCTCTTGATATTTAGCAACAGCTGTCATCCCAGAACCACAAAAGCGACCGTCATCATCAGTATCACCTCCTAAGCCAACTTGTCCAACTAAAATTCTTAAAGTATCCCCCTCTTCTAATTCAAATTCGCCGGATATTTTTGCTCCTTTTTGTTCGTTTATATATCCTGCACCTGCTCCATAAGTAGTAATAGTATATGTAGCTGTTTTTGGAACAATCCATTCCTGTATTCCATCTCCAATAACCGTAACATCTCCTTCCAAATTAGTCCCATTGTATTCTGAATCTACAGCACTTTGATCAGGCCCAAAACGACCGGTAGCATCACAATTGGTAAATGTAAATTCTTCAGATATTATCTCTCCTTCAGCAGCTCCAACCCAATAGCTTGTATTTGAAGTTAAAACCGAAGTTTCAAAAATTTCACCTAATCCTACCTGTTCTTCTCCTTCGGAATCAGAAAACCAAAAATAAATATAATCAGGGTCCTGGTTGTCTATTTCAAACTCAGCATTTTCTCCACAAAAAACCTGAATAGTCTGTTCTACAACATTAGGTGGGGGAGGCGAGGATATAACTGTATTATAAAGTAGTAGTAAAGCTTTTATAAAAAAAACCAAAATAAATTTTTTTTGCTTACTTTTAAATAATCGCATACCAAATGTTGAAAAAAATAAATGTATATAGATAAAAATGCTATTAATTATATAAAAATAACAAAAATCAATTTTGTTTATTTACAAAAATATAATTTTTCTATATAAATACATGCTTTTTGTTTACAAATATATTAAAAAATTATCTATATAAACAAAAAAAACATAGATTTAATATTATATTTTGAACTGTTTTTTAGTCACAGTTGAAATTGTAATCGACTGATTAAAAATATATAAATTTGCAAACTTATTAAATATAGAACCTTTTAGGTGAAATTATTAAACTTAACACTACAATAATTAAGTAAAATTTAAAAATAAAAAATTAATTTTGTTTTTTTATAACAAAAATGACAGGGTAAATGTTTTTCAAATTTTTCAAACATACATTATTGGCATATCGCAGGGCTCATTTTTTTGAAAAGAACCTTACGGTAAATATAATTATCGGGTTTGCCATACTTTTTTTCCTTATTTATATAATGTTGGCGGGTATGCTTCTTCCGCATTTATTACATGACTTTTTTCCCGGAGAAAAAATCCACGAATTAGTTTTTAAAGTATTGATTTTTATCATGTTTGGTGACCTTATCACAAGGTGGTTCATGCAAAAAATCCCCGCTCAGAATATTTTACCTTATTTTCATTATCCGATTTCTAAAAACAGTATAGCTAACTTTTTCATCATTAGAGCATGGTTTAATATTTTTAATATTTATCTGCTTGTATTTTTTATCCCTTTTTTCTATTACACAATAGCTTTTAACGTTTCCGGTGAAGCATTTTTATACTCAATTGCCGGCATAATAGTTTTATCAGGACTAAATCATTCATTGATAATAGTGCTAAAAACCATTTCAATAAAAAATAACATAATCAGAACAGCTTTAATGATCATCGCTTTAGTTTTAGCAATTATCGGCTATTTTCATTACGAGCAATTATTTAACATCTCCCTGCTTCTGGGGAATAGCTTTATGAGCGGCTCAAAACTGACTTTCGCAATTTTTATTATTTCAATTATTTGTTTGCAAGTTTTATCAAAATATAATCTTAAAAGAGGGTTTTATTTTTTATTTGAAGACAGCGAATCTAAGAGCACATTACTTGCAGGATCAACTTTTATGGGTGGTTTTTTCAGCAAAATACCTGTTTATGGTAAATTTTGGGATTTAGAATGGAAGCTAATCACACGCAACAAAAGGTCAAAAAATAATTTTTACCAGTTTCCGATAATGCTTCCTGTATTATTATTCTTTTTTTGGTGGTATCCTGCTGAAACAATATCAAACATGCTTGTATTTTTAATGTTGTTTGCCGGTTCTTACGGTTTTTTTCATCTTCAGTTTTTTCTCTCCTGGGAAAGTCGCTATTTTGACTATATAGCTTCAAAAAATATCAACTTTAAAGATTTTTTTAAAGCCAAATACTATTTTTACAGCTGCATTGCTTTAATACAGTTTCTGATCTTATTACCGTTTTTATATTACATAAACCCTTTTTACGTTTTAGTTTATTTCTCGATTATGACATACACTATAGGAGCTGCTTTTTGCATAATGTTATTTGCAGGCATAAGCCACTCTACACGCATAAACCCAAATCAAAAGGCGTTTATGAATTTTGAAGGAATCAGTGGCATACAATTTTTAATGATATTTGTTATTATGTGCTCAATAATACCATTTTTAGTAATCGGACATATCATTAATACGGATTATGGAGTATATTATACTTTAATATTTACAGGAATTATATTTTGGATAACACATCCTTATTGGATAAAAAAAGCGGTTAATTATTTTCTTGGGAAGAAATATATTAAATTGCAAAAATTCAGAGAAAATTAATTTTTAATTTAAAAAATATGAATATATCAGCTGAACAACTTCAAAAATATTATGGCAATAATAAAGCTTTAGATATTACCAATCTTCAAATATCAAAAGGGGAACTTGTTGGTATTGTCGGAAACAATGGAGCAGGAAAAACAACTCTCTTGAGAATAGTTTTAGACTTATTAGAGCCAACAAACGGAAAAGTTTTAATAAATAATGAAAACGTAAAAAACACTCAAAACTTGAAATCACATACCGGCAGCTATCTTGATGAAGGTTTTTTAATAGATTTTATGACGCCTGAAGAATATTTTTATTTTACCGGTGAAGTTTATGGAATAAGCAGGTCAGAGATAGATGAAAGATTAAAAACCCTCGAGCCTTTAATGAATAATGAAATTTTAAATCAGAAAAAATATATTCGTCAGTTATCAACCGGAAATAAGCAAAAAACCGGGATAATTGCCGCTTTAATAACAGAGCCTGAGTTATTAATTTTAGATGAACCCTTTAACTTTCTTGATCCAACATCACAAATAAGAATAAATAGCATTTTAAAAAAAATAAACGAAGAGAGAAAGACAACAATAATAATTTCAAGCCATAATCTTCATCATATAGCATCTATATGTTCACGTATCGTTTTACTGGAAAAGGGTTTAATTATAAAAGATATTAGAAATACTCAAGCAAATTTGAAAGAGATAGAGGATTATTTTTCAGTATAAAAATAAGTATTATAAATTATTTTGAAATATTGCTAAATCAGGATAATAAGAAAGAAAATTCACGCAAAAAAATGATGGGATTAGATATTAAAGGTCGCAAAGTTCTTAATTTTTATCTTCCTTTATGAACTTCCCGTGTTTATAATTTTGCGTGCTTTGCGTGGAATGTTGCTAACGTTGAAAAAAAAATTAAATTTTGGATATTTTAATGTATATTTGCATAATTATCTAAACATTTTTAAATAAAAAATCAAACACTAATTAACCTTATTGTCTAACCTTTTATAAATATTTTATGAGTAAAGAAAAGTCAAAAAACGAAAATTCAGAAAAGCAAAAAGCACTTAAGATGACTCTGGATAAGATAGAAAAATCTTATGGTAAGGGTTCTATAATGAAGTTAGGGGATTCGGCTGTTGTTTCTGTTGAGAGCATACCTTCGGGTTCAATTGCACTTGATCATGCACTTGGGACGGGTGGTTTCCCTCGTGGCAGGGTAATAGAGATATACGGACCTGAATCATCCGGAAAAACAACTCTAGCTATTCATGCTATAGCAGAAGCTCAAAAAAAGGGAGGTATTGCTGCATTTATTGATGCCGAACATGCTTTTGATAGTTCTTATGCTGCTAAGCTTGGAGTTGATATTGAGAACCTTTTGGTAAGTCAACCCGACAATGGTGAGCAAGCACTGGAAATTACTGAAAACCTTATACGTTCAGGCGCTATTGATATTATTGTAATTGATTCTGTTGCAGCCCTAACTCCCAGAAGTGAGATAGAAGGTGATATGGGTGACTCAAAAATGGGGTTGCAAGCAAGATTAATGTCGCAAGCATTACGAAAGCTTGCGGGAACTGTTAACAAAACCAATAGTTGTTGCATATTTATTAATCAGCTTAGAGAAAAAATTGGCGTAATGTTTGGAAATCCTGAAACCACAACAGGTGGAAATGCTCTTAAATTCTACTCATCTGTTAGGTTAGATATCAGAAGATTAAGCCAGATAAAAGACGGCGACGTTGTTGTTGGTAACAGAGCTAGAGTTAAAGTAGTGAAAAATAAAGTTGCCCCTCCGTTCCGCCAAGCCGAATTTGATATCATTTACGGAGAAGGAATATCTAAAACCGGAGAAGTGCTGGATATTGCTACTGACAAAGATATTGTCAAAAAAAGTGGTTCATGGTTCAGCTACGGAAACACAAAACTTGGGCAAGGAAGAGATGCGGTCAAACAAATGCTTAATGATAATCCCGAATTGCTCGAAGAAATTGAGAATAAAGTAGTTGAAAAACTTAAAGAATAAGTTGTTTAATTAAAGTAGTTAGCTTACGATTTAACTTTTAGTTTTTATCTTTTAACTTTCTTTTAACTTTATTACAAATGAAGAAAAAAAACAAAGTAAACTATTGGCTTATAATATTAATAGTTTTGCTTGCTGTAATATTAGTTCTTTCAAGAATGCAAAGAGGAGCAAAAAGAGCCTTTTTTAGAACTTCGGAAGTTGAACAAAAAATTGATACTAACAAAGTAAATGATTTGAAAATAAATCAAGATGATATGAAAATAGTTCCTGATATAGATAAAAACTATTTGCTTGGAAAGGTTACTCCGGCTGAATCATCGAAAATGACAAGAGTCAGCAATATATACTCATCCCGCGATGGTTTATATATGCACAAAGAAGCTTATGAGGCTTTTAAAAAGATGCATGAGGCTGCACAAGAAGATGGCATTAATCTTATTATAATTTCTGCCATGCGTACTTTTGATCATCAAAAAAGAATATGGGAGAATAAGTGGAACGGCAGGCAAATACTATTTGGAGATATTTATGCAACAGACATAGAAAGCCCTACAAAGCGAGCTCTGGAAATATTACGTTTTAGCGCAATGCCGGGCACATCAAGGCATCATTGGGGCACGGACATTGATTTAAACAGTTTGAACAACAATTTCTTTAAAAGTGGTGATGGCTTAAAAATATACCAATGGCTTCAGGAAAATGCATTAAAATACGGATTCTGTCAGCCATACACACCTCATGGAAAAGAAAGAGGTGGCGGTTATGAGGAAGAAAAATGGCACTGGTCATATATGCCGGTAGCTAATGATTACTATACAGCTTATATTAATAAAATAAGTTACAATGATATCTCCGGCTTTGATGGCTCTGAAACTTCATCAAAACTAAACGTTATAAAAAACTATGTAAAAGAAATAGACCCCGAATGTAAGCCCTGAATAATATATTAAAATTCAAACTCTGCACTATCGGAACCTATTCTACTGCATACAGCATCCACCTTTATAATATCACCTTCACTTATACCTGAAGGAAGTGCCAGCTTTATATTATGCGAATCACTGGACTGCTGAGAAGAGTATTCAAGCTCTTCATAAACCTCGTCATTTATACTTACCGTGATTGACTCAATATAATGTCTGTCAACATTCCTGACACTATGCTCAATATTAATACTAAGAACATAAGTGCCATCTTCATCTTTATCATAACCAAGTTTAATATCACCAGGAGGATGAGCATTTAGCATTACCGGCAAACATAATAAAGCAACAAAAAATAATTTTTTCATTTTAATAAAATTTTAAGTTAATAAATAGATTTATAAATATTTTGGACTTAAGAAAAATAACTAAAAAAAGTTAATATAAATCATATAAAGCCCATGCAAAGAGGCTGCTATAAATGAAAACAACCCCAAATGCTTATGAGTTCTAAATTTTCTAACCTTAATAATTTTCTTACCTGTAAGAAAGGTAAAAATTATTAAAACATAAGCAATAATTCCTACAATCAAAAATAATAAATAAAGATCATACATAATCAATAAATTTTAAATTAATAAAAATATTTATTCTGCAACAATTATATTATCATCACTAAGGGTTTCTTCTCCTCTGAATTTAAGAAATAATCTGGCTGTAGTTATAACATCCTTATTACAATAATGGGCTATGCGAGGAAGATTATTTTCTTTCCAGTAAACTTCAGCTACATCCTCTCCTGATATATCATCTTTTGGTGTTGGAATATCAAAAACAGCTGCTAGCAAATTCAGAGAAGTATAATTCTTATAATCACCAAATTTCCACAGTTCCATAGTGTCAATAAATTTTGTTTGCCATGGTTTTTTTGCAAAGTTATTTAGCATATCAGGCAAAAGAATACCATTAACAAGCATACGCCTGGAAATATATGGAAAATCGAATTCCTTGCCATTATGCCCGCACAACAAATTATCTTCACTATTAAAATGATTTTCTAATAAACATTTAAATTCTTCCAAAATTACCTTTTCATCATCATTTGAAAATGATTTTACTCTGAAAGTTTTTGTGTTATCATCAAGGATTCTAAAAAATCCGACAGAAATGCAAACAATTTTACCAAACTCAGCATATATTCCTGCTTTTTCAAAGTATAACTCTTCAGGAGTTTTTTCTTCTTGTTTACTAATAGTTTTCATTTTCTTTTGCCATAAAGGCTTGAACTTATCGGGCAAATCCTTAAACTCAAAACACATTGGCACTGTTTCAACATCCAAAAAAAGAATTTTTTCTAAATTAATATAGTACAAGTTATCTTTATTTTCAAATCTTCCAGACATAAAAAAGCTTTAATTTTTAATCATTAATTTCACTAAAGTATAGTAAATTCAGTACGCCGATTATTTGCTCTACCTTCCTCCGTTTCATTGGTATCAACAGGCTTTGTATCAGCATAACCTTTATATTTGAGTCTTTCTGAACTTATTCCTTTTTCAACAAGATAGTTATAGACGCTCTTGGCTCTATTTAACGATAGATTAATATTATATTCATAAGATCCTATGCTGTCAGTATGCCCACCTATTTCAATATTAACATCAGGGTTGTTCTTTAGCATTTCAACAAGCCTGTTAAGTTCAGCTTTAGACTCCGGTTTTAGTTCATATTTATCATACTCAAAGAAAATATTTCTAAGTATAGTAGATTCTCCGGTTTTAATAGGTCTAAGCGGTATATCTGCGTGATATGGCTCGATTCCTGTATAAGCTTTATCAAAAGAAAAATTCTCAGAGAAGAACAAATATCCTTCTTTTGAAGCATTAATACCTACGTTAACTCCCGTAGGTATAGAGATCAAAAAGCTTCCATCGGTTTCATCCGATGATGAGGTAATAATCACTCTGTCGGTTTTTAGGTCAATAACTTCAAAATTAGCCTCCAGGGGCTCTCCTGTATATTTATCATAGACTTTCCCTCTCATGTATGTAAGCGGGTCAGGTCTGGCTTCTTCATAAAGCTCAAAATAATAAATATCTGTTTGCCCTGTTTCTTGTTCAAAATCTGATGCAAAATAAGCTGTCTTTCCGCTTGCTCCTACAAATAGTGCAAATTCATCTCTATGAGTATTAATTGGATAACCAAGGTTAACCGGTTTTTGCCATTTACCATCCTCTCCTCTCCTTGAGTAAAAGATATCCAAACCACCCATTCCTTGATGTCCGTCAGATGCGAAATACAATGTTTGATCATCAGGGTGAATAAAGGGCGACATTTCACTTCCAGTTGTATTGATAACAGTGCCTAAGTTTACAGGCGTTTTCCATGTTGAATCCTGTTCATTAAACTCCGTTCTCCAAATATCCATTTCTCCAAAACTACCGGCTCTGGCACTTGAGAAGTATAAAATTTTCCCATCAGCTGTAGAACTTGGCTGAGAATCCCACCTGCTGCTATTAACAGGTGTTCCCATATTTTCAGGCTCATCCCACTTTCCACCTCTTCGTCGCGAATAATAGATATCACAGCTACCAACACCTTCAGGACGATTACAAGCTGTATAAAAAAGATGTTGACCATCAGCCGATATGCTTAAAAACCCTTCATTGTTTGATGTATTAACCGGAGAGCCAATATTTTCAGCCGGTTGCCATACACCATCTACCTTAACACTGGAGTATAAATCTTCAAAATCTGCAGATTCAAAAACAGATTTTGTTTCCCTCTGCCTTTTTCTGGTAAAATATATAGTACTCTCATCAGCAGTTAGAGACGGACTATATTCAGCATTTTCTGTATTAATATTGTCTCCAATATTTATAGGGTCAAAAGGTACGGGATTTTTCTTAGCTTCAATAGCAAACCTGCAAGTTTCTAGTATAGCTTCAGCTCTACTCTCCATACCTTCACTTATATCCTCATATTGTAAAAAAGTTTTTATACGAGACTTTGAATTCTCGTAATCACCTGTTCTTAATTTACAAATAGAAAGGTAATAGTGCTTATTAGGATAAAAATCCTTATCTATTCTAATAGCCTCTCTATTATATTCAATACATTTTTCATACTCACGAGTATCAAAAGAGAGTTCTCCTAAAACGACATAAGGTTCAACAAAATAAGGATCAATCTCTATAGCCCTGAGAAACTCTTTTTTAGCCCCTTGCACATTTCTCATACGCAATTGATTAAAGGCATTTGAATACGCTTGCTCAGCTCTTCGTATAGATGTAGTTAATTCCCTCCCTGATTCCTGAGAAGAAACATCATTAGCCGAAAAAAACAAAGCCAAAATAAAAATAAAAACTAATTTATTCATTATATAATTTTTAATTAATAAGAATTACCATTTTATTAAAAAAGCCAATTAATTGATTATTTATAAATTATCTGATTTCGTTGGTTACATCAAACCATATAATAAAACTCAAATATAAGCTTTTTTTTAAAAACATAGTGCAATTTTTACGCCATTTTATATTATTATGGCGAAATTTTGCTTTAAAAAACAAAATTATTGGAAAAATTAAAAAAACTAAACTAAATAATTATACCTAATTAAATAGCTAAATACTCAACGTGTTAAAACTAAGCTTTACTATGCCTCTTATATTAAGATACACAGGCATTAGAAGTTAATTATTGTTTTTATTAATTGACCTAATATTTTTAATATTTCCATACGAATCAAAAACCAGAAAATTCGAATATAAAATACTCAATATAAGGATTAGCGTGCAACCTGCCAATATTGCCACCATAATCATTATTTGATATTTTATTGCAGTAACCGGAGTCGCACCACCTAAAATTTGCCCTGTCATCATGCCCGGCAAAGATATCAAGCCAACTACCGACATATTAGCCAGCATAGGATTAAGTCCTTTTCTTATCGCTTCCTGAATATAAGGGCGCACAGCTTGCTTTCTGCTGCCGCTATTAGTCAGAATAAAGTAATAAAGCTCCTTGCTTTTAGATAATCCATCAAAGTAGGCAGTTAATCCGACTATATTATGATTCATTGAATTACCAAGTATCATACCGGATATCGGAATTAAATATCTTGCATCAAAAAAATAATCTAACCTGATTACCAGACCAATAAAGAAAAGATCAATTATTGTAATAGAAATAAGTCCTGCTATTATAAAAGGTATCAAAAATACTTTCCAGTTAAGTTTTACTCTGTAAACGGTTGTGCCGGCACCAACTATAACCATTATCACTAACCATAAAGAATTTATTAATGCATTGTTCATCTCAAATATCCATTCAAGGTAAACCGCAACTAAAAAGAGTTGTGCTATCATCCTGATAACACTAACAAGCAAATCATTTACCAGCTTTACTTTATAATAAATAAATACAAATAATGGTATTGCCAATATAGTAAATCCAAAAGCCAAATCCCAAAAGCCAATATCAGCCATAATCTTACTTTTAAATATATATTTTTTTTGATGCCGAATTTATCCATTCAGAATTATGAGACGCAGAAATAACCGTTTTATCCTTCATATCTTCTTTGATAACATCTAAAAGTTTTTTAATCGAATTTGAATCAAGAGAAGATGTTGGTTCATCAAACAATACTATTTCTTTGTCAAGCGATAAGCATAAAGCAATTACTATTCGCTGTTTTTGTCCTCCGCTAATCTCATCAAACCTGCTTTCAATCATTTCAAGAGACATTCCAAGTCTGTTAATAAAGTATTCAACTTTCTCAACCCGTTTTGACGCATCCATCATCTTTAATAACTCACTGCCATTATCGGTAGGTAAATTTATATTTTGAGGGATATAAGCCATCAAAGACCTGACATTTTTAATATTGACCGGATTTAACTCCATGTCTTTTATTTTAACATAACCGGTTGATGGCACTAAATACCCCTGAAGCATTTTCAACAATGACGACTTTCCTCTGCCTGACGGACCGAAAAAACAAGCATGATCTCCCAATCCGATATCAAAAGATAAATTTTGAATAACATTAGTATTATTATAGGACACGGATATATTTTTTGCACTTATCATTTCCAAAATTATAAATCCACATTATACTTCTTTTTCAAAAAATCAACAAACCATTTTACAATTATTTCATTATAACTGTTAAAAGACCTTTTAACTATAACATTATCGTTGTCTAATTGTTTTTCCATTTTTTTAGTAAGCTCATTATAACATATTGTATCATATTTTGCAAGTTTCTTTTTTAATATGGATTTTGGGACTATAGCTTTAAATCTTTTTTTGACGGCATGTTTTTTAAAATCAGCAGGTTTTGGCTGAATTTCTTTATCTAATAACAAGCTATTAGGAAGGAAATATTTGCTTCTCAGAACATCCGCATAAAACTTTTTGTAGTATATAAAATCAGGACTCATTGAAGCATAAAATTTGACAAAATCCAAGTTTATAAAAGGCAAAGTATGTTCAAATCCAAACCAATTATATACATTTGTTGAGTTACCCACAAATTTTGCCTGTCGCTCCTTCATACTCCAATTCAAAAACAAATCAATACTGCTTGAAAAATCACTGTTAAACAGTTTTAATTGATGAGATTTTATCTTATTAATAAGTTTGAATTTTGAATCTTTCGACACTTTATTTAAAATATAATTATCATTAAAAATTACACTTGTAATATCATCAATATTTTCCTTATTACTTTTTTCAGGTGTTGTTGAGCCCCCAACCATTGAGCCGATAGAATGGCCGGGCACAAAAACAGTATTTTCATCAATAAAATTATTTTCTTTCAGATATTTTACAGCGAAGTATTCCTGCAAAAAAGGCATTGAGCAGAAATTTGAAGAAAAAACAGCAAAGTCATTAAAATCTTTTTCATTAAGATAATTATCATAAATATCTTTATTGTATTCGACAAACTCCCATTGAAATCCGAGTTTTCTTGCAATCTTTTCCGAGATAACAGATTCAGGATTATCTTTTCTTCCATAAGAAAAACAAAGCACATTCTCAAACCCGTTTTTTTTCAGCATCAAAGCTATCAATCTGCTATCATAACCACCACTAAGGGGAACTGCAATTTTTCTGTTGGAAAGAAGTTTGCTTGTACGAAAAAACATCTCTTCAATTTTTTCAATAAGGCATTTTTCGTTTTTTTGATAATCTTTTTCACGAACATCATTACCTTCAACCTTATCATACCATAATGATCTATGTTGATTTTTTTCAAATAAAAGTAATTGACCGGCTTCTATCTGACAAACATTTTCTATTAAAGTTTCGTTGCTTGAAACAAATCCTAAAGAAAGGAATTCCGGAACAGACAACTGATTTAAAGAAAAGTTCTCTGCAAAAATTTCAGATTTGTCAGATAAAGTAATATCTGAATTTGATATTTTATAAAAAAGCGGGAACATTCTAATTTTATCAACTGCCGCCAACAAGAAAGCATCTTCTTTAATCACTACGCTAAAAAGCCCATTGCTTTCTTCAAGCTTTTTCTTAAAACTTTCAACATTCATGCAATCGCTAAAAAACTGCGGAAGCTTCTCCCCTTTCCATAATTCCCCTTTACTATCAAAAAGATAACCTTTAGCACTTATATTTTTATATGAATGCCATTTATATCCATGATTATATTTTAACCTGACATCAATCATCAAACTAACTCTTTATAGACACTAATAACTCTATTGGCAACATTATCCTGACCATACTTTTCAATAACATCATCTCTGATTTTTTCTTTATCAAAATTACTGTAATTTTCAATCATTGATTGCATTGCAATTGCCAATTCAGTTGGGGCATTTACCGGCACTATATATCCGTTTTCAGGATTGATTATATTTTCCGGGCCTCCTGATTTTGTGCAAACAACAGGCAATCCACAAGACATTGCTTCAATAAGAACAACTCCAAACGCTTCAAATCTTGTAGCAAGGACAAAAGCATGAGAATTATTCATCTCATCAACCACCTGCTGCCTTGTTAAACTGCCTTTAAAATCAATATCCTGCATCAATCCATATTTGGCAGTTAACTTCTTCAACTTAGATAACTCATTTCCGCCACCTCCTATCTTCAACAAAACATCTTGCTTATAATTTTGTTTTAAAATGGCAAAAGCTTTAATTAAAATATCCATACCTTTGGTATAAACTAAGTTTCCAAGACTAAAAAACACAAATGGACGCTTTGGCAATTCAATATCATTTGGCTTGAAAAAACCGGTATCAATAAAATTGGGAATAACTATTGTGCGATTACCAATTTCCGGTTCTATATTCAATAAAGTTTTTTTTAACTTTTCGCTTACGAGAATAATTTTTGAAGCATCTTTTAGTGACTTTTTAACACATTCAACATGAAACGGTTTAACCTTTTTTTGAGCAAAAACATTATTTTCAACAAACCTGCTTCTATGTTCTGTTAAAACATAAGGGATATTATATTTTTTTGCAATCATTGACGCTGCATAACCTGCCCAAAGGCAACTATGAATATGAATAACATCAGGATATCCTTCCTTTTTGACATATCTTTCAAAAATACGCAACAATTTTTTCGACCAGGGCTTGATATTATATTTTTCTGTCAAAGGATATTTAAAAAACACTGCTCTGAAGACATTAAGGTTATCCTCTTTATTCTTTAATATATTGCGTTTTTTTATCAACAAGGGATTTTTGAAAATATCTTTAATCCCTTTTATTCTTAATGACAAAACATCAATCTTGACGCCTTGTTGAGCAATTGCTTCGCTTTGCTCACGAAAAAAAGAACCCCCGTCAGGAGGATACCAGGAAGGGATAACTAAAACCTTCATTCTTTACTTATTTTTTTATCAAAAGAAATCAACAAATAAAAACACCAATATGTATAATAGCTTACTTTAGTAAAGCTGACTATTGAAAATAAAACCAACCCTAATAAAATATCATTAAAATAGGCCCCAACATATAAAGCTATAAACCTAAACACAAAACTAACAAATTCTATCAACATTGTCTTCTTCTGTCTTCCAAAAATATTAGGAATAAAAGAAAGCGGAGCTGAAAGAAGCACCATAAACAGCCAGGGCAATATTATTCTTTGATATTCACCGGATGTTGACCACTCTTCGCCCAAAACAAAACCAAGAATAGCAGGAGAAAAAACAAACAAAACAGCAAACGGAATTAAAAAAACTAATGCAATAGTTATAGTCGTATCTTTAACAAGTGGCGTTAATCTTTGTTTTAAATTAAATTTCTCCGATATATTTTGATATAATACTTGTCCAACTGCACCTGAAAACAATGAAACAGGAATAAAAATGAGATTATAACTCATTGAATATAATCCTGTATCATGCCCTGTAAAAAATCGAGTGAATATAAATATCGGCAGAGCTGCAGACAAAGAGTTAAATAAAAAATGAAGCATAGAGAACTTTGGAAATCTATTATATTTAATTAGTTGTTCCTTAATTGTTCTCTTTGATATGATTTTCAGCCAATTTTTATTTGATTTAATAAAACGAATAAATAAATATGCCGACGAGACTAAATGTCCAAATACTGAACCAATTATTAAGCCAACACTACCGAATTTTAAGAATCCGCCACTTAGTTTTGTTCCTGAGGCAGTAATACTTTGAAGCACTCTGCTCGTGGCCATTGCAGTGTAGGATTTTTGCCTGTTCATAACGGCAGTTAATACCTGAAAAGAAGAAAAGAAGACTACCGAAAACGGCAATAAATAAATCCATGGGTACAGCCCCTCATCACCCAAAATTTGCGTAATCTGATTCCCGAAAATTAACACTATAACCGAAATCAATACCCAAAAAACACCAATAAAAAACAAACAAAACCCGGCAATATTAATTGCTTTTCCCTTTTCTTCAGGCAACATTATCGCCAAATCATACTTAAGCGTTGAAAAAATTGATAATATTACCATTAAAGATGAAAATAATGCTAATGTGCCAAACTCTTCCGGAGTATATAACCTTGAAAGTAGAGGATATATCAAAAAAGGAATAAGTTGAGCCAAAGTAGAACCCGAAAACAAAGTCATTATATTCTTAAAGACTTCATTACCAAATATTTTCTTAAATTTGAAACTCATTAATAAAGCATTATTCTTTTAATATTTTTAAATAAAAGGCAAATTTATGGAATAATTCAGTAATTTCACATTTAGAAAAAACTAAATAATTCTAATCATATTTAGTAACCTTTATTTTGCAAAAAAGTATATTCAACAAAAGTATTATAATTTATGACAATACGATACTTAAAGCATAAAGAAATTGATTTTGAAAAATGGGACAAATGCATAGAAAATGCTCATAATGGAATTATATACGGATATTCATGGTATCTTGATATAACATCGCATTACTGGGATGCTTTGGTAAAAGATGATTATCAAGCCGTTATGCCACTGCCTTGCCGAAAAAAATTTGGCATTAACTATATTTATCAACCTGCTTTTGTTCAGCAGTTGGGAGTCTTTTCAAAAGAAAAAGCCGATACTGAACTTATAAATAAATTTATAGAATCCATTCCCGAAAAATTTAAGTTTATTTATTATAACTTTAATACTCAAAACGAATTACCTATAAATAAAAAATTTAAGATAATTGACAATCAAACTTTTGAATTAGATTTATCAGAACAATATGATAAAATAAAAGATAACTATTCAACAAACAATAAAAGAAACATAAAAAAAGCAAAAAAGAGCGACTTATTTATAACTTATGCTGACAGACCTGAACAAATAATTACTTTATTCAGGGACAACAAGGGAAAGAAACTAAAAACCATAAAAGATTCGGAGTATAATAACTTAAAGCATCTTGCATATTCATGCATACATAAAGGTATTGCTTTTATACATTCTGTTTACACAGATAAAAATAATATTTGTGGTGGTATGATACTAGTTAAAAGCCATAACCGAATTATTTTTTTATTTTCAGGATCTGATGAGAAGGCAAAAGAAACCGGAGCCATGAATCATTTAATTGATGATTTTATAAATAACAATGCCGGCAGTTCGCTAATTCTTGACTTTGAGGGATCTAACCACCCGGGAACAGCTTATTTTTACAAAGGTTTTGGAAGTAAAAAACTTAACTATCAAACTTTAATAATTAACCGAATGCCATTAGTTTTAAAATTAGTGTTTCGTATATATAAGACATTATTAAGAGTTAAGTAGAATTATTAAGGAGATATTGCAATACGTAAAATATTATTTATATAAATCATTATATTTTAATTTTTCTTGATTTATAAAAAAAGCTTTGGCTCAGAAATCTGAGCCAAAGCTTTTTTAAAACTATTACCTAATCTAATTTCCGGTAATTCTTATTTCTTTTTATCCATAATACAACGAACTGAAGAACCACGTACACGATGTTGTGAATTAGTATTAGAGCTATCATCATCAAAATATAAACGATTAGATGCTGTTGACAAAACTGAGCTACTCCAGTAAGCCCCTGATGTTCCTTCACCTGAAACAGAACCTAAAACCCCACGATAACCTCCGGCTGTTAGTTTAAGAGGTGAATTAAAAGCACCTTCACTATCATTACTGCTCCACCTGTCCACTTCATAATTCCAATCTTCTACACTAGGAACAGCCCAGCTAAGAGGGCAAGGGTTATTAACCATAGGATCAGCATTCCATCTGTTATCATTATTACCTTCACGCCAATCATTAGGATGATCAACAGCTTTAATAAATTCATCATGACCGGGCTGGTCAGAATCAGCTAAAGTAGAGGTCTCATCAGAATCTCTTTCTTGATGACCATCATCTTCTCTACCCCACTGGAAAAGATCTCCGTAAGCATCTTCATCATCTATTGCTGTTGCAACTTGTGAAGCTCCCAGGTTTCTATCAAGCCAGCATCTGTTACCGCTTCTAACTATACCATAAGTGACTTCCTCGCCATTATAAGTAAAAGTTATATCTCCACTGGAGGGATCATTACAAGGATCTTCCAAAGTAGTTACATATATCTCCGGGTTTGAAAAAGAAGAGTTACCACATGGATTAATTGCTCTTACAACATATGCATATTCAGTATCCGGATCTAAACCATCAACTATATATTCTGTAACATTCCCTACATTGGAATTAAATATTTGTTTAGGAGTCCCATTAGGGTCTTCTATAACTCTTAAATTATAATCGGTTACTTCCGGTTCAGAAACTACTGCATCCCAGTTTGCCACAAATGAGTTATACTCGATATTAGAAGCAGGGTTAGCTGTTGGTTCATCAGGAGTAGGGCATAAAGTAGTTACAAGTATTTCCGGGTCTGAAAAAGTAGAGTTACCACATGAGTTAATTGCTCTTACAATATATCCATATTCAGTACCCGGTTCTAAATCCTCAACTTCATATTGTGTAACATCCCCTACATCGGAATTAAATACTTGTGTAGGAACTCCATTAGGATTTTTTACAACTACTAAATTATAATCGGTTACTTCCGGTACAGAAACTACAGCATCCCAGTTTGCCACAAAAGAAGTAGCTTCGATTTTTCCGGCTTCATTGGCAGTAGGAGCATCCGGCTCAGGACACAAAGTAGTTACATCTATTTCATTTGATATATCAGATGTACCACATGGGTTAATTGCTATAACAATATAAATATAATCAGTATCCGGGTTTAAATCCCCAACTTTATATTCTGTAACATTTCCTACATTTTGGTTAAATACTATAGTTGGTGTACCACCTTTGACTTCCCTAACTCTTAAATTATAACCGGTTACTTCCGGTACAGAAACTACAGCATCCCAGTTTGCCACAAAAGAAACAGCTCCGATGTCCGTAGCATCTTGTGCAACAGGAGCATCAGGCACAACATCACATAAAGTAGTAACATCAACAACTATTGAAGGTTTAGATGTCCCGCAACTATTTACAGCAAAAACCCTGTAAAAATAATCAGTCCCGATATCTAGTCCTTCAACAACATATTCTGTATTATCTCCTACATTAATTCTGTTATATACATCAAATTCACTATCAGTAGTAACATCCAATAAATAGTGTGTTACAGCCGGGTCTGCAGTAACATCTTCCCAGTTTGCCGTAAATCTATCATTTTCTATATCTGTAGCATCTGTAGCAACAGGCTGTCCCGGAACAGGACATACAGTTTCAACAGAAACACCTTTTGAAGGATCTGATACTCCACAAGAGTTAACAGCAAAAACTCTGTAATAATACTCCGTCCCGGCATCTAGTCCGTCAACAAGATATTCTGTATTATTTCCAACATTTACATTTTCATAAACATAAGAACCAAAATCTTCTTCTAATGAAACATCTAATAAGTAATGAGTTACTTCAGGACTTGAAGTTACAGCAAGCCAGTTTGCTCTAAACTCATCTACGCCGATATCTGAAGCATCTTTTACATTTACAGCAGATGGCACAGGGCATGTTGTAGTAACTGATATCTCATTAGACGGATCAGACTCTCCACACATATTAAAAGCATATACTCTATAAAAATACTCAGTGCCTGCATCTAATCCTGTTACAATATATTCAGTAACATCTCCGACATTTTCTTTTTCATAAATATAGCTACTAAAATCACTTTCTGTTGAAACATCTATAAGATAGCTTGTTATTTCAGGGTCAAAAGTCACTTCTTGCCAGTTTGCTTTAAACTGATCAGCATTAACATCCGTAGCCGGATCAGCAATAGGAGCTTCATCAGGAGTAGGACATACTGCTGTTTCAACATCAATAACATTTGATGCATCAGACTGACCACATTCATTAACTGCAAAGACTCTATAGAAATACTGAGTTTCTTCATCCAAGTCTGTTAACTCATACTCTGTAACATCACCAACGTCTTCTTTTTCAAGCACATAAGTACTAAAATCACTATCTTCTGAAACATCCAATAAGTAATGAGTAACAGCGGGAAGAGATATTACTGCATCCCAATTTGCCGTAAACTCAGTTTCATCAACATATGTAGCTTCTGTAGCAACAGGTGCATCAGGTAGCGGACATATAGTCGTAACTGAAATTTCATTTGATGCATCTGACTGTCCACAACTATTTACTGCAAATACTCTGTAAAAATATTCAGTATCAGTAGTTAGTCCTGTTACGACATAGTCTGTAACATCACCCACATTCTCTTTTTCAAGAATAAAAGTACTAAAATCACTATCTTCTGAAACATCTAATAAATAATGAGTAACTGCAGGATCAGAAGTTACTGCATCCCAATTTGCCGTAAACTCAAGACCTTCAATATTTGTTGCGGCTGTAGCAACAGGAGCATCAGGCTTTACACATCCTGTTGTTGTCATAACAGAAATAACATTTGAAGATTTTGATTCCCCGCAATTATTTACAGCATAAACTCTGTAATAATATTCTGTTTCAGTATCCAATCCTGAAACTGTATATTCTGTATTATTTCCAACATCTTCTTGTTCATAGATATAGGTACTAAAGTCATCATCCTCTGATACATCAAGGAGATACTTGGTAACAGCAGGGTCAGCAGTTACAGAATTCCAGTTTGCCTTAAACGAATCACCCTGAATATCTGAAGCAACTTTTGCAACAGGAGCATTAGGCTCACAACTCTTAAATTTAAAAGTATATTCAGTATCTTTATTTGGTGTGTCAACTTTCTCTTCACTTTGCTCTCCTTTATATCCGGTAAATCTTAAAACATCTCCGGGTTTGAAAGGGAAAGTCTTTGATGATTGTTCTCCGCTTTCTGTTCTCGCGACAGTTCCGTTATAAACAATCTTTGAATTATCTCCACCCGGACCTGTTTGTATCATCAATTGTTTTTCCAGGTGTTTTTTAGATTTTACAGTTAATATATACATCTGCTCACTACAAGCATAAAATGTGAAATTATGAAGATTCGGTTCTAATTCTACTTCATAAGTTGCTAATTCTCTACCTGCAACGTCATAAATATTAATTGTAAAATCATCTTTCTCAACCACTCCCACATTAATATTTGTTTTTTTTGAGAAAGGGTTTGGATAGTTTTGCGACACATACAGATTTTTATATTCTCCATGAATATCTCCAATACCGGTATGAGTCGGCAATTCCATTACTGTATCGGGATAAAAAATGGTATATTCTCCCCCTTGGGACAAGTTTTCCAGTAAAACCCTGTCCAAAGGAGTCCATTCTCCATCATAAGTTGCACTAAAAGTTAACTTTATTACTTCATCATTAGATTGTGCATTAATTGCAAAAAGTAATAAAAAAACGGATAAAAATACTTTAAATCTTCTCATAATTAATTATATTTAGTTAAACAATAAATTTAAGTTAAAAAAAATTTTTTAGTTACTTGATTCAAATTGACTATTTGTCCTCATTTCATTAACTTGTCTTTGCAAGTCATTAATTTGTTGCTGTTGTTGTTCAATTATAGCTTGCTGTTCTTGCATAGCTTTAACCATTGGTACAACAAATTCAGAATATCTTAAGCTATAATGACTTTTTTCATTTTCAGGCTTAACAATACCGCTAAAATCAAAACCTGCCTCATTTGCAGCTTTCTCAACTTGCTGAGCAATAAATCCTGTTTGTGTAACAGCAGATTTTTCATCTCTAGCTTTTATATCAACTTGACTCTTTTCGTAAAGAACATTTCCATCTTCATCAATTTTTCTATCTTCCTGAAGAAAACCTGCAAGCTTATGAGCATCCAAGTTGTATGTTACAGGGCGTAATTTCATAATAAAATCAAGACCGGCTACATCATCTCTAACATTATTTTTAAACCTTTCATCAGAAAGATTTGACCATGCGGCATGGCCTCCAATATCATTAACAGAAGAATTTCCAAATCTTAATTGATTACTGGCATTCACCCTGGAGTTATATCCGAAGGAACCCGAATTAGATATCCCTGCTGCATCAACTGCATAAGCCCATTTACCAACAAATGTAGTATTTACCATATCATTGTTATTTACTCCGGAGGCATAGCCAACTGAAGTGTTTCCTTGACCGGTAGTATTATCTGCAAGAGCTCTGTGACCAGCGGCTGTATTATGTTCTCCTGAAGTAGTATTTTGAAGAGCACGATGTCCAAAAGCGGAATTATAAGCTCCCGAAACTCGCTCAAGCGATTGATAGCCAACGGCTGTAGCATAATTACCTGTACCTTCATCCATAGCATAGCTTCCAATAGCAACATTTTGAAAACCAAGACTATTTCTAAGAGCATGATAACCAACGGCTGTATTATTAGATCCTGATAGATTAAACTTCAAAGCACGATTACCAACAGCAGTATTATTACCTGTACCTGAAACATTATAATATAAAGCAGCATAACCAACAGCTGTATTATAATTGGAAGTTTCATTTAAAGCTAATGCACTAGCTCCAATTGCAGTATTCATATCACCATCTATATTCCTATTAAGTGCATTAAGACCTATCGCAACAATGTTATTTCCTGACGTATTATCTGCCAAAGCTTGATTTCCAAAAACAGTATTCCTGTCATCATCCCCACTTCCTCTACCAACAGTAATACCATGTATAAGAGCATCATTATCCCTTACTTCCAGTTTAGCTTGAGGGTCATCGGTTCCAATACCAACATCTCCCATTCTACCAATACTTCCAACTAAATTGGGAGCTCCTGACCACGTGGGGTCAGCTTCGGTAAAACCGGTAAGATATCCCTCTGCTGAATGATCTCCCCAATCATAAGCATCATTCCAGTTATCTATATCAGCAGCTATAATTCCTGCTGCAGCAGATGCACTAAAAAGAGGGTCAGTCTCTTCTGCATTTGAAATATATCCCGCAGGGTTAGAAGCTAAATAATAAGTTCCAAAGTCGGTGATTTGACTTTCAGTTATGTTAATAGCAGCTTCATGTTGAGTAACATCTCCTTCTGTAACAACATAATCTGTTATATATCCTTCTTCTGAATGGTCGCCCCAACTGTAAGCAAGATTCCAGATACTAATATGAGCTGCTTCAATACCGGCAGCAGGTGATGCTGAAAATACAGGATCAGTTTCATCTAAATTGGTAATATAGTTTTGTGGGTTAGAAGCTAAATAATAATCCTCTAAGTCAGTGATTTGACTTTCAGTTATCTCAATACCTTCTGACCTATCCCATGCAGTAAACAAAGGGTCCGTTTCTTTATCAGATAATAAAGCATTAATCCACTCACTCTCTGATTCGTCATATACAAGAATCTCTCCATGTTCAATATCAAAAATATTCACATTATTTAAATCATCTATATCTTCATCCGTTATATCCAATAAATAATCCTGCAAATCAGTAATTTGACTTTCTGTTATGTTAATAGCAGCTTCATGTTGAGTAACATCTCCTTCTGTAACAACATAATCTGTTATATATCCTTGTGCTGAATGATCTCCCCAACTGTATGCCATATTCCAGTCATCAATATCTTCTGTTTCAATTCCTGAAGCAGGCGATGCTGTGAACAAAGGGTCTGTCTCATCATATTCTGTCAAATATCCTTCTGTTGAATGATCGCCCCAACCATGAGCTTCATCCCAGTTATCAATATCCTCTGTTTCTATTCCTGAAGCAGGCGATGCCGTGAATAAAGGATCCGTCTCATCATATTCTGTCAAATATCCTTCTGTTGAATGATCGCCCCAACCATGAGCTTCATCCCAGTTATCAATATCCTCTGTTTCTATTCCTGAAGCAGGCGATGCTGTGAATAAAGGATCTGTCTCATCATATTCTGTCAAATATCCTTCTGTTGAGTGGTCACCCCAGCCATGAGCTTCATCCCAATTATCAATATCCTCTGTTTCTATTCCTGAAGCTGGCGATGCTGTGAATAAAGGATCTGTCTCATCAGGAAGTGTAACAGTATTTCCTCTTTCAATACTTAACTCATTGCCATCAATAGATAACTGCTGGTTATCAGTATTTTCACCAAGAAAAGGAGTAAGATTAATTTCTGTTGGATCTGTTAAATGAGTAATTGTTAAAATACCTGTACCATCATCAAGGTGTAAGTCCTGATAATCGTCCGAAGTAAGATAATTTTGCAAATCAGAAATTTGGCTTTCAGTAATACTAAGAGCATCTTCATGTTGAGTAACATCTTCTTCTGTAACAACATAGTCTGTCAAGTACCCTTCTGTTGAATGGTCGCCCCAGCCATGAGCTTCATTCCAATTGTCAATATCTGTGGTTTCGATATCAGCTGCAGGGCTTGCATTAAAAAGCGGATCTATTTCTGTTATCTCACCTGTTAAGATTTCTGCTGTTGTTGAATGCATAGCATAAGGAACACTCTGCAACATACTTGAACTTGTAATAGTATAATTAGTTCCTCCGTCAACATCAGTCTCTGTTTTTATAACATAAGGACCATCCTGCCAATCTATATTTTCTAGTTCACCTTGCTGAACAGTTCCATCACCAATCATAAGAGTCACCAAACCGTTTTTATTAGTTGTAGCAGTATGAGTTTCAACAAAAACTGCTGTCCCAACTTCAGAACCTTGCAAAATACTAATTTGCACACCAATCTCTTGTTCAGTAATAAGATTATCTGAATTATCTCTAATCACAGCCTGATAGCTCATTTTTGCGGGAGCTTGTGAAATAATTGATGTAATCATTAACATATTTGCTAATGTAAGTAGCAGTAAATTTTTTAGTTTGTAATTTTTTCTTTTCATAGTTTTATGTTTTTAATTTATAAAAATTTAAATATATAATAACTTCAACATATTAATTTATAAATAATTCAGTTCTGTCAATATTACTAAGAATCAAAATCAGTAAAAAATATTGACAATAATTGAACTATTAATTTTTAATAATTCTAAATGTTTTTAAATACTTATTACCACTTATTACCCTCAAAAAGTAAGTTGAGGGGTTAAGTTCATTCATGGTAATAGTCGTAAGATTATCTTCAACTTTGTCAGATTTAATCAACTTTCCATTCATATCAAAAAGCTGATATTTTATATTATCATCTGATAATAGTTGAAGATTTTCTAATTCAACTTCCAACTGTAAGAAATCTCTGGTTGGATTAGGATAGGCAGAAAAAGTTAGTTCAATTTCCGACACTTCTTCAATTGAGCTAATAACATAAATCTCATAAGGTTGTTGTACACCTTGAGCAACTGATCCTTCGGTTCCGGTTGACGTTGTATAAAAAACTTGCCCAATAGTATAACTCACTGAGCCACCACTACCTGAAGCATCCCCGCCTGTTGCCGGTATAGCTTCCTGAGCTGAAACAATTATTGAAACCGAAAAAGCAAAAAGCATTATTATAAAAATGCCTAAATATTTAAATCCCTTAAGATTAAATGTTTTAGTAAACTTGTGTCTCATTTATACCTCCTTTTTTTAGTGAACTTAATAAAATAAATTGATAATAAAAAGTTTTAAAAAAACAATTAGTTAAAATAATTAAAAATCAATCTTTTAAATTGTTTAAACGAACTAAAAAATAATTTTATCAACAATAAAATATAAAATACTATGCAAATAAAAACAATTTTTTTTTTTAAAACCCTATATTGAAAAGTTAAAATTTGTTAAAAGCGTTATTTATATATATTTTTTTTATCTAAGTAGAAGTTTTAGGCTATATTGCTTTGATCTGATTTTAAAAAATATTTATTTTTTATTCTGATTGAAACTTTTCCAACTCCAAATTAAACTTCTCCCAGTATTCTAGTTCTTCCTTCAGAGCTTCTTTTAGTTTATTATACTCTTCAAATACTTCATCAGAATTTTGAAAATCGGAATTATTTTGCGGGCGGGATAATTCTTTTTCAATATCCTTTATCTTTACTTCAAGACTCTCTATTCTTTTTTCGGAGCCGGATACTTTATTAAGCAACTTTCTTTTTTCACTTTCAGCTCGTTTTCTATCAAGCCATTCACTCTTGCTATCTGACGTTTTATTTGCCCTTTTGCTTACCGTTTCATTTTGCTTTATTTTTCCGGTTTCAAGATCATCAAGATCATCTAATTTTCTATTTTCAATAAAATCATATATATCCCCGATATACTCTTTTATTTGTCTATTTTTAAATTCAAAAACTTTATTTGTCAGACCATTTAAAAAATCTCTATCATGAGAAACAACTATCAAAGTACCATCAAATTGGAGTAAAGCACTTTTTAGTATATCTTTAGAACGCATATCCAGATGATTTGTAGGTTCATCGAGCACTAAGAAGTTTACGGGAGAGAGCAACATTTTTGCAATTGCAAGTCTGGATTTTTCACCACCTGAAAGCACTTTTACTTTTTTATCAACATCTTCACCTGTAAACAAAAAGCCACCAAGGATAGTTCGTATTCTCTTCCTTACTTCTCCAACTGCGACACTATCAAGAGATTGAAAAACTGTTTTTTCTTTATCGAGTAATTCATCTTGATTTTGAGCAAAATACCCTATTTTAACATTATGTCCGGGCTTAATATTTCCTTCATAATCAAGATCTTTAACAATAATCCTTGATAATGTTGTTTTTCCTTCTCCGTTTTTGCCAACAAAAGCAATTCTCTCGCCTCTGTTAATCATAAAGTTTAAGTTATCAAGGACTTTTTTTTCTCCATAGCTCTTAGTTATATTTGATGCTTCTATCACTACTTTACCTGAATGTTCGGCTTGCGGAAATCGAAAAGATATTGAGCTTTGATCCATTTCATCAACTTCTGCTTTATCTATTTTATCAAGCATTTTGATTTTAGATTGGACTTGTTTTGCCTTTGTTGCTTTATATCTAAACCGTTCAATAAATCTTTCTATTTGCTCAATTTGTTTTTGCTGATTATTTGCTGCAGCAATTTCAAGCTCAAGCCTCTCTTTTCTCATTATTTCATACTCTGAGAAAGAAGCTTTATAGTCATATATTTTTGCTTTAGAAATATCCAGGGTTCTTGTTGTTATATTATCAAGAAAAGCTCTATCATGCGAAACAATAATAACCGCTCCGGGGTATTCAGCCAAATAATTTTCCAGCCATGTAATTGATTGGATATCCAAATGATTAGTTGGCTCGTCAAGCATTAGTAGTTGAGGTTCTTTCAAAAGAATTTTTGCAAGTTCAACTCTCATTTGCCATCCACCGCTAAATTTGCACAAGGGGGCATTCATATCACTCTCCAGAAAACCTAAGCCACGCAATACCTGCCGAGACTTCACCTCAATTCTTGGACCATCAAGAATATCAAAACGTTCTGTAAGTTCGGCAAGTTTTTGCACCAACTTGTTATATTCATCAGATTGATAATCATCTCTTTTAGAAATTAAATTGTTCAGCTCATCAATATCATTTTGAAGTTTAAGTTCTTCCTTAAAAGCTGTTAATGTTTCATCAATAACACTTTTATCACTTCTCAACTTTATTTCTTGAGGTAAATAACCAATTTTTACATTTTTTGGAATTTCGATATTACCTTGCTCTGGGGAAAGATTCTTATTTAAAATTTTCATTAAAGTAGTTTTCCCTGCTCCATTTTTCCCGACAAGCCCAATTCTATCTTTATTATTAATTATGAAAGATACATCTTCAAACAGGTAATCTCCTGAAAAGTGAACAGAAATTTTGTTAACGATGATCATTTTCGGTTTTCTTATTTCTTAATGTCAATCTTTAACTTTATATCATTGAGTTGTTTTTCATCTATAGCTGCCGGCGAGTCTATCATAATATCACGTCCTGCGTTATTTTTAGGAAAAGCAATAACATCTCTTATAGAATCGGTACCTGCAAACAAGGCACATAATCTATCAAATCCAAAAGCTATTCCTCCATGTGGTGGAACACCATATTTAAATGCATTCAATAAAAACCCAAACTGTTTTTCTGCTTCCTCTTTTGATATTCCGAGAGCTTCAAACATTTTTGACTGCAACTCTCTGTTGTTTATTCTTAAAGATCCTCCGGCAATCTCAACACCGTTAATTACAAGGTCATAAGCATTAGCACGAACATTTCCGGGGTCTTTATCAAGTTTAGGAATATCTTCTTCTAAAGGAGTAGTAAATGGGTGATGCATAGCATAATACCTGCTTGTTTCCTCATCCCACTCAAGGAGTGGAAAATCTTCAACCCAAAGGCATTTGTATTTTTTATTATCTCTTAATTCTAATCTATTTCCCATTTCCAATCTAAGTTCTCCCAGAGCTTTACGAGTATGCTTATTTTCTCCTGCTAAAATCAGCAATAAATCGCCTTCTTCTGCATTAAAAGCATCAGCCCATTCTTTTATATCCTCATTGCTAAAAAATTTATCTACCGAAGATTTATAAGTGCCATCACTATTTATTTTAACATATACCAATCCTTTTGCTCCTATTTGAGGTCTTTTAACCCATTCGGTAAGTGAATCTAACTGCTTTCTTGAATAATCAGCACATCCGGGGATTTTTATCCCTACAACCAGTTCAGCATCATCAAATACTTTAAAACCTTTACCTTTAGCAAATTTGTCAAGTTCAACAAATTTCATATCAAAGCGGGTATCCGGTTTATCTGTGCCATAGTATTTTATAGCATCGTCATATTTCATTACATAAAATTTTTCCGGTTCAAAACCTTTTATTCTAACAAAAAGATGACGAACTAAGCTTTCAAAAATTTCATATATTTTTTCTTTTGTAACAAAAGACATTTCACAATCAATCTGTGAAAATTCGGGTTGGCGGTCAGCTCTAAAATCTTCATCTCTAAAGCATTTTACAATTTGAAAATACTTATCAATTCCTCCAACCATAAGCAATTGCTTAAAAGTTTGAGGAGATTGAGGCAGTGCATAAAACTGTCCCGGATTTAGTCTTGAAGGAACAAGAAAATCGCGAGCTCCTTCAGGGGTTGATTTTATTAAAACAGGCGTTTCTACTTCTAAAAAACTAAATTGATTTAAAAAGTTTCTCACTTCAAAAGCCAAATGATGTCTTATTATGAGATTATTTTGAACAACATTTCGCCTTAAATCCAAATACCTATATTTCATCCTTAATTCTTCACCACCATCTGTTTCCTCTTCAATAGTAAAAGGGACATTTTCTGATTCACTAAGTATTTCAAGTGATTTAGAAACTATCTCTATATAACCGGTTGATATTTCAAGATTTTTATTAGTTCGCTCAACCACTGTCCCTTTAGCCTTAATAACAAACTCCCTTCCTAAAGTTTTAGCTTTTTTGTATAACTCTTCGTCTATACTGTCACTAAAAACCAATTGAGTTATTCCATATCTATCTCTTAAATCAACAAAAACCATCCCTCCAAGATCTCTTGAACGCTGAACCCAACCACACAAAACAACTTCTTTACCGGTATCTTCTATTCTTAGTTCTCCACATGTATGTGTTCTCATAGTCATAATATTTTATTTTGTTAGTAATATGCAAAATTAAAAAAATCAAGCAATTGACAGCTTATTTATTTGTTAAAAACTTTTTTAAGCGATTATTATTAGTGTTTTTTTAGCAACTACATTTTTATTAGAACTAACGCCCACAAGCAATGAAAAAATTATGGAGGTAGTTTAATTTCAACTCGGAATTAGGATATTATAAAAAAAGCTATGCTATGGTTATTAAATATTACCGTCATATAAATCAAGAAGTTTATTTTGACTAAAAAAATATTTCTGCTATTTTTGCAAAATATTTTGAATATTCTTTATTTAACTCCATAATCATATAAATATTAAAATGACAAACAAAGTATTTTTTATTAAGGGTTTAATTTTTGTTCTATTTATTTTTACAATATTAATTTCTTGTAAAGATGACACCCCTTCAAATATTAACATTGAGCAAAAGCATAATGAAAAAGCTCATAAGATTATTACTCCGGGTCAAGGGACAATTGGGTTGATTCGCGAAAACAAGCTTCACATTTTTTATTATTCAAGTGACCGTACATGGAAATTAGACAGAGCATCACAGTTTATTTTACCTGAAGGATTAGACGGTATTATTGGATTGGGAATGGGTTATGTGGGAGCTGTTCACGACAATGTTGTTGATTTCTACTATATTGATCGTCAATTTCAGTGGGCAAAAGAAAGCAGGATGATGCTTGTTTTACCTGAAAAATTTGACAAGCTGACTGTTATGAAAATGACTTATGATATGGGTATCGTTGGTATTGAAAATGATGGCATTGTCTCCTTTTATCATTTAGGAGGTGATGGTAAGTGGCAAAAAATGGAAAATATCTTATTTAATGTACCGGAAGGAGTTGAAGAATATTTTGCAATTGGAGATATGCAAATGGGTATAGCTTTTGATAACAAAATTGGATTCTATTTTTTAAATAATGAAGGAGAATGGATTTTCGAAAATGATATAGTTTTGAAAATGGAAGATGATTATGAGGCCATTATTCCATTCGAGCCGGGCGTTATTGGAGTTTTAAATAATGACAATATAAGATTTTTTGAAATAGATAACAATTTAAATCAGTGGGTTGTAGATAGAACTTTTAGTTTTGACGTCAGAAAATATATGCATAAAATAAAGGAATAACGCTACATTTTTTTATTTTTTTGAGAACTTCCTATTGCTTCTTTTAAAAAATAAGCAGTATGATTATTATTTATTTTTAACAACTCTTCGGGTGTTCCACTAAAAACTACTTTACCTCCGTCTTTTCCTCCTTCAGGACCAAGGTCTATTATATAGTCAGCAACTTTTATTACATCCATATTATGTTCAATAATTAAAACCGTATTTCCTTTATCTACAAGATTATTAAGAACGCCCATCAATACTCTTACATCATCAAAATGCAATCCGGTTGTTGGCTCATCAAGGATATAAAAAGTTTTACCCGTATCTTTTTTTGAAAGTTCAGCAGCCAGTTTAACTCTTTGAGCCTCGCCTCCCGACAAAGATGTGCTGCTTTGACCAAGAGTAAGATAACCCAAACCAACTGCCGACAATGTTTTCAGCTTCTGAACTATTAATGGAACATTTTCAAAAAACGATAATGCTTGATCTATGTTCATATTTAAAACATCACTTATTGATTTGCCTTTATATCTAACTTCTAAAGTCTCTCTATTATATCGAAGTCCATGACATGTTTCACACAACACATGTACATCAGGCAAAAAATTCATTTCTACAACCTTTTTCCCTCCTCCTTTGCATGTTTCACAGCGACCTCCTTTTACATTAAACGAAAACCGCCCGGGCTTATAGCCTCTAACCTGAGATTCAGGTAAAGAAGCGAAAATTCTACGAATTTCATCAAATACTTTAGTATATGTAGCAGGATTAGAACGAGGAGTTCGACCTATAGGTGACTGGTCTATCTCTATTACCTTGTCAATATTTTTTATACCTTCAATGGAGCTATATGGCAAAACAGATTTATCTGATCTGTAGAAGTGATTACTCAGCAAAGGATAAAGAGTTTCGTTAATTAAAGAAGATTTTCCGCTTCAGGAAACACCTGTAACACATACAAGTGTACCTAAAGGCATTGACACATTAACATTTTTTAAATTATGTCCTTTCGCACCTTTTAGTTTTATAACATTACCATTACCTTTTCTTCTATTTTCCGGCAAAGCAATATCTTTTTTATTCTTAAGATATTGTGAAGTCAATGTATTATGTTTAACAATCTCATCCGGAGAACCCTGGGATATAATCTCCCCTCCTTTATTTCCGGCACCGGGTCCCATATCGATAATATAATCAGCCGATAAAATAATATCTCTGTCATGTTCTATAACTATTATTGAGTTCCCAATATCCCTGAGATTTTTTAATGAATTTGTCAACTGCCTGTTATCTCTTTGATGTAAACCAATGCTTGGCTCGTCAAGTATATATAGCACCCCTGTCAGTTGAGTACCTATTTGCGTTGCTAATCTGATTCTCTGACTTTCCCCTCCAGATAAACTTCTAACAGAGCGATTCAAAGACAAATAACCCAACCCTACTTCAAGCAAAAACTTTAACCTGTTATTAAGTTCTCTAATCAACTCTTTAGAAATCTTCTTTCTTCTTTTATCAAAACTATTGTCTATTGAATTTAATTCATCTTTAAGAGATTTCAAATCCATCTCTGCCAAATCAGCAATATTTTTATCATTAATTTTGAAGTGTAATGATTCTTTTTTTAATCTTTGTCCCTTACATTCGGGGCATGGCATTTTCTTCATAAACTTATACGCCCATTTACGCAAATTTTTCGAAGAACTATTATCATATTGATCTTCCATAAAATTAACTATACCTTCAAAATCAAGCGTATATACATTTGTTATTCCCAGGCTCTCATTTTTTATCTTTACCATTTCATCTGCACCATACATTATATCATTTAAAGTATCCTGAGTCAATTTTTTTACTTCCGTATCAAGATTAAAACCATGCTTGAATAATATTGCTTCAATTTGCTTAAAAATCCAATTGTTTTTATAGCTACCAAGCGGTACTATTGCACCATTACGAATAGATTTTTTATTTTCAGGGATAATTTTATTAATGCTGATTTCATTGACAAAGCCAAGTCCATTGCACCTTGAGCAAGCACCATAAGGCGAATTAAAAGAAAATGTGTTTGGTTCGGGGTCATCGTATGCTAAACCTGTTTCCGGGCACATAAGATTCCTGCTGAAATGAAAAACCTCCCCGCTTTCTTCATCAACGAGCATTATCAAACCTTTGCCATACTTCATGGCTGTTTGAAGAGACTGATTTAATCTTTTAAGATTTTCATTATTTATACTTATTTTATCAATAACAATTTCAATATCATGCGTTTTATATCGGTCAAGTTTCATCCCATAAGTCAAATCTTTTATTTCTCCATTTATTCTTACTTTCAAAAAACCTTGCCTCAAAATTTGTTCAAAAAGCTCTCTATAGTGACCTTTCCTACCCTTTACCAAAGGCGCAAGAAGAATGACTTTTTTTTTGTGATGCTTCTTTAATATAAGGTCTATAATTTTCTCATCACTATATTTTATCATCTTTTTACCGGTTATATACGAATATGCATAAGCTGTTCTGGCAAACAACAACCTTAGATAATCATATATTTCCGTGACTGTCCCAACGGTAGAACGAGGATTTTTGCCGGTAGTTTTTTGCTCAATGCTTATTACAGGGCTTAAACCTTCAATTTTATCAACATCGGGTCTTTCCATATTCCCCATAAATTGCCTTGCATAGGAAGAAAAAGTTTCTATATAACGTCTTTGACCCTCAGCATATATTGTATCAAAAGCTAATGAAGTTTTACCTGAACCACTCAAACCGGTTATTACAGTTAGAGTATTTCTTGGAATAGCAACATCAATATCCTTTAGATTGTGTTCTCTAGCGCCATATATTTTTAACGTTTCATTACCTGTAAACAAAAACGGATCCTTCATCGGTATAAATTTTATAATCGCTTAGTATGCCACAAATTTTGCAATTTACTCTATAAAAAAATATAAATTGATTTAATACTTTAAACCGAGTAATTTAAAAAATGTTTGCAAAGTTCATTTAAAAAAACAACTTTAGCAAAAAAATAAACTTAAGTGTTACTTTTTCCCGAGTAATCTCTTTATCTCATTAAGTTTCATAAGGGCTTCAACAGGTGTAAGAGTATCAATGTCGGTATTAAGAATATCCTCTTTAATTTGTTCTAATAAAGGGTCATCAAGTTGTATAAAACTTAATTGATAATCCTCTTTTTTATTATTTTTTTTCTTAGGAGAGCCTGATATATTTTCATTTGCATGTGATTTTTCCAAACCGGACAGCAAAGATTTTGCTCTATCAACAACAATGGATGGAATTCCTGCCATACGGGCAACATGAATTCCAAATGAGTGTTCACTTCCTCCTTTAGCTAATTTTCGTAAAAATATGACCTTATTTTGCAATTCTTTTACTGTTACATTATAGTTTTTTATTCTTGAAAATGAACTTGCAAGTTCATTTAATTCGTGATAATGAGTAGCAAAAAGCGTTTTAGCTTTGAAAAGCGGGTGTTCATGCAAATATTCTGCTATTGCCCATGCAATGCTTATGCCGTCATAAGTGCTTGTTCCCCTGCCTATTTCATCAAGCAATATCAGACTTCTGTTGGAAATATTATTTAAAATTGAAGCTGTTTCATTCATTTCCACCATAAAAGTGGACTCTCCTGAAGAGATATTATCGGATGCTCCAACGCGGGTAAAAATCTTATCAACAAAACCTATTGATGCCTTTTTAGCCGGAACAAAACTCCCCATTTGTGAAAGCAAAACTATCAAAGCAGTCTGTCGCAATAAAGCTGACTTTCCTGACATGTTAGGACCAGTAATTATCATTATTTGCTGAGTCTCATTATCCAAATACACATCATTGGCAACATATTCTTCTCCTACCGGCAATCTTTGTTCTATTACCGGATGTCGTCCCTCTTTAATATCAATCACATAACTATCATTTATTTCAGGTCTGACATAGTTGTACTGCTTAGCAATATTCGCAAAGCACAACAAGCA
The DNA here is from genome assembly GCA_003559475.1 of Bacteroidales bacterium. Taxonomy (GTDB): domain Bacteria; phylum Bacteroidota; class Bacteroidia; order Bacteroidales; family UBA7960; genus PUKZ01. The sequence continues at coordinate 2,865 of PWLF01000193.1, read as the reverse complement.
ATCAAGTTTAGCAACCAAATTAGCATTTATTTGAATTGGTTGAATATATTCTTCAAGTGCATGTAATAGCTCCGTATAAATTTTTTCTTCCAGCACTAATATTTTTTCTTCGGCACCAAGTATTTTATGTTCGTATTCTTTTAATTCCGGCGTTATATATCTTTCGGCGTTAACAAGGGTTTGCTTTCGTTCCCATTCCTCAGGCACTTTATTTTTATGCGTATTAGTAACTTCGATATAATAACCAAAAACATTATTATGCGCAATTTTTAATGATGGAATTCCTGTTCTTTCTAGTTCTCTTTGTTTTAAACCAAGCAAATAATCTTTTGCTGAATTAAGTATTGAGCGAAGCTCATCAAGCTCTTCTGAAACGCCATCATTTATAACATTTCCTTTAGATATAAGAACCGAAGGTTCTTCTTTAATTTCTTTTGATATTCTGTCTTTTATTATTGAACAAGGATTCAACTGCTCCGATATTTTTTGCAGAGGATAGCTGTCTGTTTTTTCAAGCTCTTTTTTCATTGGCTCTACAGATTCAAGAGCTTTTTTAATTTGAAGCACTTCACGAGGATTAATTTTTCTTACTGCAACTTTTGAAATAAGCCTTTCGAGATCACCTATAGATTTTATCCAATTGCTAAGATTTTCTGATAAATCATAATCTTTTAACAAATACTCTACTACGTCATGTCTCTCTTCAATTGAAGTTTTTTCTTTCAAAGGCATTGCAGTCCAACGTTTGAGTAGTCGGCTACCCATTGGAGATATTGTATGATCAATAACATTTATTAATGTTGATGCCTCTTCATTTGGACTATAAAGAAGCTCAAGATTTCTCATAGTAAATTTATCCAGCCATACATACTGCTCTTGATCTATACGGGATATTTTTGTAATATGATGAAGCTTGTCATGGTGAGTTTCTGACAAGTAATGCATTATTGCTCCTGCAGAAATAATTCCTTCATCAATACCTTCAACACCAAAACCTTTAAAAGACAAAGTATCAAAGTGTTTTAAAAGAATATCATCAGCAAAATCTTTTGTAAAAGCCCAATCATCAAGAGTTGTCGTATAAAATTTCCCCGAAAATATTTCGTGAAATTTTTTAACCTTATTTTTCTGAACAACAATTTCACTTGGCTTAAAACTTTGTATCAGCTTATCTATATATTCAAAGTTGCCTTGTTCTAATAGAAATTCACCTGTAGAAACATCCAAAAAAGATATCCCAATTAAATTATTATCACTAAAATGAATAGCCGCTAAAAAATTATTCTCTTTCACATCCAGCACTCTGTCATTAAAAGCTATTCCCGGAGTTACAAGCTCAGTTACACCTCTTTTTACAATTTTCTTCGCTTTCTTAGGGTCTTCAAGTTGATCACATATTGCAACACGTTGACCTGCTTTTACCAACTTCGGCAAATATGATTCAAGTGCATGATAAGGGAACCCTGCTAACTCAACGCTGGACGCAGCGCCATTAGCACGTTTTGTCAATATTATTCCTAAAATTTGTGATGTTTTAACAGCATCCTCGCCGAAAGTTTCATAAAAATCTCCTACCCTGAATAATAATAACGAGTCAGGATATTTTGCCTTTATGGTGTTATATTGGCGCATCAAAGGCGTTGCAACTTCTTTTTCTTCTCCTTTTGACAAAACTTATACTTTTTTTAATTCAAAAACAAAATTAATTAAACACTTTTAATTAGACAATATAAACTTATAAACAATATCTATTATTTAATTAACATTCTTTTATTAGTAATAATTTAATTGATTTTTATAATTTAGCAAAAAATTAAAACATTAACTGTGGGGCGAATACTTGCAATTGATTACGGGCAAAAGCGTGTCGGCATAGCCGTTACCGATAAAAATAAGATTATAGCTAATGGCTTGGCAACAATACATGTAAAAGACATAATGTCATTTTTAAAAGAATATATTGAAAAAGAAGATGTTGAATGTATTGTAATCGGCAAACCATTAGATATGAAGAGTAAAGACTCAGATGCATCAAGATTTATTGAACCATTTGTTAAACAAGTTAAAAAACAATTTCCCAAAATATCTGTTGAACGTATAGATGAGCGGTTCACATCACAATTGGCACTAAAAACAATGCAAGATGCTGGATTAAAAAGGAAAGCACGGCAAAATAAGTCGCTTGTTGATACTATTAGTGCTACTATTATGCTCCAATCTTATATGGAAAAATTAAATAATAAAGATTAATCATGATATTACCCATTATTGCGCATGGAAATCAGGTTTTAAAAAACAAGACCTCTGAAATAAACAAAGATTATCCTGAATTGGATGATCTTATAAACAACATGTTTGAAACTATGTACAACGCTCAAGGTGTTGGATTAGCAGCACCTCAGGTTGGCTTAAGCATAAGACTTTTTGTAATAGATGCAACACCTTTCAAGGAAGAAAATGAAAAACTTGATGGATTCAAAAAAGTTTTTATCAATCCGGTTATTATAGAAGAAAGTGGAAAAGAGTGGACTTTTAACGAAGGCTGTTTGAGTTTTCCTCTTATCAGAGAAGATGTGAGAAGAAAAAGTGAAGTTTTTATAAAATATTATGACGAGAACTTCAATTTAATTGAAAAAAAATATGGTGGCATTGTTGCACGTATTATCCAACATGAATATGACCATTTGGAAGGCAAGGTATTAATTGATAAAGTATCACCTTTCAAGCGGCAACTTCTAAAAAGAAAGTTAAATGCTATATCAAAAGGAAATATTGATGTTAATTATAAAATGAAATTTCCGCATAAGAACAAAAAGTTGTAAGGCGATAATTTCTGCCTAAAATTTCTTTTATCAAAAATGAATT
>PWLF01000003.1 GCA_003559475.1 Bacteroidales bacterium | reverse complement strand
CTTTATTCTAAGGGGGCTTACTTTTTAAAATAGCAAATTCTTGAAATATAATATGCTGACATTCAGCTTGTTGAGTTTTTTAAAATATTTTTTTGTATTTTTGTCGGACAATAGTGAATTTGTTTATAGATAATTATTTAAAAATATTTACTAGTTATAAAATGAAATATTTTTATTTTTGTAAAATGCTCATAATGTTTTAATTGTTTGTAATTATTCAATTAATTTAAATTATTAATTAATATATTAAATGGATAAAAAAGACCAAAAACTTAAACCTGAAAGCAATATAGATAAAAGTGCTGAAGGCGATAAGACTTCTGATTCAGTAAAAACTGTTACTGATGAAAATAATACCAAGAAAGAAACTGAAAACGAGAATGCTAATATAGGGCAAAAAGAGAAAAATGAGAATCAACAAGATGAAGAGGCATTGACTAACAAGTATGAAAGTTTGTCAAAGGAAGAACTTGTAAAAACTATAGAAGAGTTAGTAAAAACTGATGATATTCCGGATATAAGAAAGCATATTGGATATATCAAAGTAGCTTTTAGAAATATTATAAAAGATGAAAGCCTTGATGAGTATCAAAAATCAATGCAGAAAGGGGATACAACTGCTGAAGACGAACAAAAGGCTGATCCTCTAAAAGAAAGATTTGATAAAGCTTTTGATGTGTATAAGGAGAAAAAAGCTCTGCATAATAAAGAACTAGAAAAACAAAAGACCAATAACTTAAAAATCAAAGAGCAAATATTAGATGAGTTGAGAGGGCTGATCGAATCTAATGAAGAGTTAAAACAAACCTATGATAAGTTTCGTGAACTACAAGATAAATGGAAAGATATTGGGCCGGTACCTCAAAATTCTAAAAGTACATTATGGAATAACTATCACTTCTTAGTTGAAAAATTTTTTGATAAAGTAAAGATTAATAAAGAATTAAAAGATCTTGATTTAAAAAAGAATTTAGAGACAAAAACTGAGCTGTGCGAAAAAGCAGAAGAGCTACTACTTGAAAATTCCATTACCAAATCTTTTAAAAAACTACAAAAGCTACATGAAGCATGGAAGGAAACAGGGCCTGTTCCTAAAGATAAAAAAGATGACATATGGGAAAGATTTAAAGCTGCAACAGAGAAGCTTAATAAACGTAGAACGGAATTTTATAAAGATTTAAGAGAAGAACAGGAAAAAAACTATTCTGCAAAACTTGCACTTTGCGAAAAAGCTGAAGCTATAGCTGAAATTAAATCTGAATCAATAAAAGAATGGCAAAAGAATACCGAAGAAATCAATGAATTATTTAAAGTTTGGAAAACTATAGGCTTCGCCCCCAGAGAGGTTAATGCAGAAGTATGGAGCCGTTTTAGAAAAGCGATAGATGATTTCTTTAAGAACAAAAGAGATTTCTTTAAAGAGCAAAGAGAAAAACAAAAAGATAATTACAATAAAAAATTAAACCTATGTGTTCAAGCTGAAGCTATTAAAGATAGTGATGACTGGAAAAATACTACAGATAGCCTTATAGAACTTCAAAAAGAATGGAAATCTATAGGCTATGTTTCGCCTAAACTGTCAAATAAAATATGGAAAAGGTTTAGAAAGGCTTGTGATGATTTTTTTAATAGGAAAGCGGAGTATTATGCGAATATTCAGGATATTCAAAAGGAAAATCTTGATAAAAAGCTTAATCTCATCGAAAAAGTAAAGAATTTTGATTATTCTGATGATAAAAATAAAAATCTTGAAGATTTAAAAGCTTTTCAACGTGAATGGATGGAAATCGGACATGTGCCTATTAAAGAAAAAAATAAAATTCAGGAAGAGTTTAGAAAAGCAATTGATGAACAATTTGAAAAGTTAAATATAAATAAAAATATAAAAAACACTCTTTCTTTTCAAACCAAAATTGAAAAAATTAAACAATCTCCTAATTCCGATAATAAAATAAGAAAAGAGAGAAATTATGTTTTAAATAAGATAACTGAGTTGAAAAACAACATTAATTTGTGGGAGAATAATATTGGCTTTTTTGCTTCATCTAAAAAAGCAGATGTGCTTAAATCTGAATTTCAACAAAAAATAAACAAAGCTAAAGAAGAGATAAATATCTTGGAAGAAAAGCTGAAAGTGTTGAAGGAGAGTTAATATTTTACAAAAAGTTATATAAAAAAACTAAAATTATGCAGTTAAAAAAAAATCTATTATCATTATTAATTTTATTAGTAAGCGTTCCTTTAGTAGCTCGTGATGATAATATAAACTTTGGAGTTAGAGGTGGTGTTAATTTTTCAAATGTAGATAGTGAATCGGTTCGTATTAAAGAGGATAGATGGAATTATATGAATATTGAAACTTTAGATAGAAGATATATGGGGATTCATTTGGGGTTTTTTACTCAAATTTATATGATGAATTATTTTTTGCAACCGGAGTTGCTTTATACATCAATTGGGAATTACATGAGTGAAGAAACGGAAGATGGCAAATTCCCCGAATATATACGTCATATAAGAAGAATCGATATTCCGGTTTATGCAGGCAAGAAAGTAGGTCCTGTAAGGTTTGGACTAGGCCCGGTTTTTAGTGCAATAGTTGGAGAGTCATCATTGGTCAACAACCCAAAATATGATGTTTCCGATGAAAGGCATAACAGGGGAGGCCTAGGGTTCCAGTTTGGTACAGGTTTTAACTTAAATAGACTGGTAGTAGATTTAAAATATGAAATAGGACTTTTGGATTTGGGAGATGAAATAACTATTAATGATGAAGTATATTCTTTTAATTCTAAGCCAAAACAGCTTATAGTTAGTATAGGTATATTATTTTAAAAAAATATTATAGCATTGTCTCTTTGGTTTTAAGTTCTTTGCAAGAATATTCTTGGTTTTTATTATTCTCATAATTATCAGATAGGAGCAATTCGTTAGTTATATTTTTTATATAACTTTTTATTTTTTGTCGCATATTGTATCTTAGCATCATCGATTCAGCATAAGCGCCACAAGAATGAATTGCAATTAAATCATTTCTCCTGGTTTCCGGAAGAAGTACATTTTTCCCAAAAACATCACTAGATTCACATACAGGGCCTACTATATCATATCTTTGGGGATTTCTTGAGGAAGTTGTATTTTCAATATAATGCCGGGCTTGATACAAAGCGGGTCGCATTAATTCAGTCATGCCCGCATCAGTTATAACAAAAGTTTTGTTAACACCTTTTTTTGTGTATAGTACTTTAGTTATAAGTTTCCCACATTGTGCAACCAAGCTTCTGCCCAGTTCAAAATGAATGCTAATATTTGAGGGAACTTTTAAATATTCTGCAAAAACACTAAAAAATTCATCAAAAGGAGGTATTGTGTTATTTTTTGCATCTTCATAATCTACACCTAAGCCTCCACCCATATTTAATAATATTGGATTATAATCACTTATATTAAAATCTTTCCATATTGTGTTAACTCTTTTGCAAAGATTTATAAAAGTGTCCATATTTGTTATTTGTGATCCTATATGAAAATGTAACCCTACAAATTTTAGATAATCTGAGTTTTTGACAAAATCTAAAGCGCTTTTTAGTTGAGATGTATGTATTCCAAACTTGTTTTCTTCTGTCCCTGTTGTTATATAATGATGCGTGTGTGCTTTTATATCCGGATTAACCCTTATTGCAATTTGAGCTTTTTTATTAAGAGATATTGCAATTTCTTCTACAATCTCTAGTTCTTCAATAGATTCGCAATTCAAACAAAGTATATTCTGTTGGAGAGCTTTTTTTATTTCTTCATCAGATTTGCCTGCTCCGGCAAAAACGATTTTTTTAGCCTTGAATCCTACTTTTAAAGCTTCACTTATTTCATTGCCACTAACACAGTCAACACCAAATCCTTGTTGACTTATTAATTTAGTAATAGCTGGATTATGATTTGCTTTAATTGCATAATGAATGTTAAAATTATACTTACCGGCAGAATTCTGAGCAAACGATAAAGTTTTTTTTAGCAATTCAATATCATATAAATAATATGGTGTTTTCATCTTAGTAAATTAGTGTTGTTATGTCTAGTTGTTAATAAGTTCTGCACAAATACTATTATCTGTTTCTTTTTTGGAGAATATTTTATGTAAAGCATTTAAAGCTTCCTTTTTTTGATCTTGAGGTAGCACAAGAGTTATATTACTAGAACTTGCTCCTAGTGAAATCATTCTTATATCAAAAGGTTTTACTAATTGCATTATATTTGCAACGTACCCTGGATGTAGCATATCTCCAACTACACAAATTATCGAACGGTTTTGTTCTATATTTACTCTTCCAAGATTTTTTAGTTCATTAATTAATTTATCAATTTTTGATAAATCTTCTATTGTTATTGATACTGAAACTTCAGAAGTTGTAACTACATCAACAGGTGTTTTATAAAGTTCGAATATCTCAAAAACCTTTTTTAAAAAACCATAAGCATTAAACATTCTTCCGGAGTTTACTCTTAATATAGTAATATTATCCTTTGCTGAAATAGCTTTAATTCCTCTTGTAGATGCATTAGTTTGAATTAATGTGCCGGGATAATCAGGTTGCAAAGAATTTTTTAAAATAACAGGTATATTTTTCTCCCTTGCAGGTCTTATACATGAAGGATGAAGTATTTTTGCACCAAAGTATGCAAGTTCTGATGCTTCAGTATAAGACAATTCATGAATAGGTTGCGTTCCTTCAACATAGCGAGGGTCGTTATTATGCAAACCATCTATATCAGTCCATATCTCAATTGCTGATGCATTAATAGCTGCACCTATTAGAGTTGCAGTATAGTCACTTCCACCTCTTTTTAAATTTGTTACCCTCTTATTAGAATCAAGACATATAAAACCCTGAGTGACTATTACTTTACTTTTTTTATTCTTTATCTTATTTTCTAGTTTTTTTGAAATATCATTGATTATAGGTTCCTGTTCATTATTTAAGCAAACGAACTCGAGAGCATTAACTAAAATAGAGTCTAAGCCAATATAATTAAGATAATGGTTGAAAATCTCAGAAGTTATTATTTCCCCATAACCACATATTATATCTTTATTATCAAAACTGTATTTCTGGTTGACAATTCTAATAATTTCTTCAAAATGCTCCTTAGTATCTTTGTATAAGTTTTTTTTATAAAAACTTTCACCAAACAGTTCTTCACATTGTTCAATAAAGTTTGATTCTAATGATCTTATTTGCTCAATAGATTCTTTGGTTTTACCTGATTCCCAATTTTTTGATATGCGAATTAGCTGGTTAGTCATTCCGGTCATAGCCGAACAAACAACAATACATTTGCTATTTGTCTTTACTATATTGGCAATTGACTTAATTCTTTGAGCATTTCCCAAAGATGTGCCTCCAAATTTTAATACTTTCATGAAAATTTCTTTACGATAATATAGACCTTTATATAATTTGACTTTGCAAAGAAAAAAGTTTTATTGTTAAGATTTGCAATTATGTTATAATAATAACTTGTTTTTCTAATAACGTTAATTTTTTAACAAATCCCAGTGAGTTATAAAAAAAGAGCTGTAATTACAACAGCTCTTTTTTTTCTATATTAAACTAAAATGTTTAATATTTTCAGAATTCTTGTTATAATGAATTATGCTATTTAATTTTCACGTTAGCTGCATTCATTCCTCTTCTGCCTTCTTCAAGGTCAAATGTTACTTCATCACCTTCTTTAATACGGTCAACAAGACCTGATGCGTGTACGAAGAATTCTTTGTCTGATTCAGAATCTTTAATAAATCCAAATCCTTTTAGTTCATTAAAGAACTTAACTGTTCCTGTTTTCATAAAATGTAATGTAATTTGTTTTTTATTTTAGGTACCGATAAATGCTTGATTGAGTAGTAGTTACTAATTTATAAATGCAATTTATTAGTTAGTATTTAATAATCAAAAAAACAGTTTATTAATACCAATGATTAATTTTATTAATGCAAATATATAAAAATTATTAATGGCAAAAATATTTTTTTTAAAAAATATTTTTTTATTTTAAATAAAAATCGCATATTTGTAAATGGAGTAAATCACTTAAAAGTACTAAATTTAGGCTTTTGAAGTAAAATATATAAGCATTATTTCAAATTTTGCATTATTAAAACAAACCCTTGCATATTTTTTCCTTAATCTATTTAATTTAATATTTTTATAAAAATTTTACAAGATGAATATTTTGAAATGTTTAATTTTTTCTGTATATTTACTGTTTGTTTTTGCTGATATTAGCCCTGATGGTTGTTCTGATAATAAAAATGGACAATATAAAGGTTCGGATATTTGTATTAATGATAATAACACAATAATGAAAGAGGATTCTGTTGAATATTATGGTGTTTTGAAAACTAAGGATTTAAAATCTTTAAATTTTGAAATATTGCATGACTTAAAAGAAAAAGATACATTATTTCTTTGTTTAGGAGAAACTTTAAGTGATATTTTTATTATAGATAGAAAGAATACTGATGTAAATAATGTGTTAACCTTTAGGGCTAAGCATGCTGATTATGATGCGGGTTATATGATTATTACAGTTTTTGATAAGGTTGTTAGCGGAAAAATTATGGTCCCTGAAAGTAAAGCAAGATATTCCATAAAAATGGATAATAAAAATGTTATAGTTAAGGATATTTCTAAAGAGGAAAGAGATGAAATTATTATTGATTCAGTGTTAATTCCACCAAATAAACCCTAATGACGTATTTTTTATTGAATTATTTTTTTTTAATAATATTAAAATTATATAATTATGCAAACAAAGTTATTTGATTTCAGAATTTTATTAATAGTTTTTTTTATCAGTTTTTCTTTCAATAAGTTATCAGGCCAGGATACCTTAAAATTATCTAATAGCTTTAATGAAATAGAAGGGCTTGAATATAAAGATTTTTTTCTTCCTTATGAGAGAATAGGAGAAATAGAAATAAATAAACTAGTTTACTCGGAGAGGTCTCAAAAAAAAGGTAATATATTAGAGATTGAATTGTTTGACGAGAAAACATATTTGTTGGATATTGATAGAACAAATATTAATGTAAATGGAACTTATTCTGTTAGAGGAAGATTTAAAGATTTTGAAAAAGGGTATTTTTTGCTTTCAGAAACTAATGGATATATAAATTCTACTATTAGTATTCCTGAAAAAGGCAAAAGGTATAATATTAAATCATATCCGGATTCGGATTTTGCATATATAAAAAAGCTTAACATATCTGAGCTTGATCATTTAGAGGGAGCTCCATCGCTTACTGTAGAAGATTTTCCTGAGTTCAAAATAGATGAGAAGCAACTTGAAAGATTAAAGAAAGTGAGTGAAGTGAAATCTGATGAAAGAGTTACGGTTAATGTAATGATAGTTTATACTCCTTCAGCAGAGAGCTGGGCAAACAGTAATGAAGGGTCAATATTTAATACTATAGCATCAGCTATGGAATCAGCTCAATTAACATTGGATAATAGTGTCACATATATTGATATGGTACTTGTTAATTCAGAACGTGTTGAATATACAGAAAGCGGTAACGCATCTACTGACTTGCAAAATCTAACGGAAGAAGGTAATGGTCATATGGATGAAGTTCATTATTTAAGAGAATTATACGGAGCAGATCTTGTAGTTCTTTTTGCTGATGTTGATGATGTTGGTGGTATTGCTTGGTTATTAAATAACAGATTAGGAAATCCCAATATTGCATTTTCATTAACACGTATTCAACAAGCTTCTTCTTCTTATACTCACATCCATGAAATGGGTCATAATATGGGTTGCCATCACCATAAAGAGCAAAGTATGCAACCTGGTCCAACTATATGGGATAATTGGAATAATAATAGATGGTCAGCAGGATGGAGATGGGAAGGAAGTGATAATCAAATGTATTGTTCTGTTATGACTTATAGTAGTGGGCAATATTTTGATGATGGAAGAAATGCTACTACCGTGCCGGTTTTTTCTAACCCTGATCGCACACATTCAGGCGTTTCTGTGGGTCATGGTGCTGATGGGGATAACGCTAGAACTCTTCGTGAATTAAGACATATAATATCAAGTTATTATGAAGCCCCTGCTAGAGACACCCTTCCTCATGTTAGCTTTCATGTTAAGGATAGACTTGACAATCCTGTTGAAAATGCTAAAATTACAATAAATTATGATTTTAGTAAACAAACAAAGAGTGAGCATAAAGAAAGAAAGCCAAAGGATAATAATTTTAAAGAAAAAAAGTCATCAGTTAATTCACTTTCTTTTAATTATATAAGTTCCGAGTTTTATTCTAAAAAGAGTGAAACTATAAAACCTTTTAATGAAAATACTAAAACAAACAAAGATGGAGAATGGATACATTGGGATAATGGTAATAATGAAAATAGAATAGGAACCGGTTCTCCGGCAAATTTTAGTATAGCAAGTAGATGGACGCCTTCTGATTTAACAGATTATCACGGAATGGCAATTGATAGAGTAAGTTTTGTTCCAGCTTATCAACAAGCTATTTACACTATAAATATTTGGAGAGGGGAAGATGCTGAACTAATATACTTTCAGGATGCTAAAGGTTTAGAAATTGATGAGTGGAATACTATTGAACTGGATATTCCTGTTTTAATAGATACTAGTGAAGAATTATGGTTTGGTGTAAACATTATTACACAAGGTGGACATCCCGCCGGCTGCGATCAAGGGCCACATATTCCTGGTAAAGGTAATATGATGTATTTTAATGATGAGTGGTCTGAATTAAATGAGCTTAACAATATTCTTACATACAACTGGAATTTACAAGCGCATGTCGTAGAACCTGAGCCTGTTATTTTATATACTGATAGTGATGGCAATGCCGACTTTAATGCTATAAAGGCTTTATATTCATTCACAGCAGAAAAAGATGGATATGACTCTAAAACCGGGTTTTTTGAACTGGATGATAATAAAATGCATAAAAGTATTACTTTGTTTAACTATATTTTAGATCTTGAAGCCAACCCATCTAGTGCAGGAACTGTTGAGGGAGAAGGAGCTTATTCTGCAGGCGAGGATGTTTCAATTACTGCAATCCCTGAAGATGATTATATATTTGTTCATTGGGTTGACCAATATGGAAACAGCTTATCGGAGAACGCAAATTATAATTATACTATGCCGGATGAAGACATGCTTGTAACAGCAATTTTTCAGAAAGAAGGAGAAACAAAAATTGTTGAAAAAGATGAGTTTGAATTACAAATATTCCCAAACCCATCTTATGAAGGGTTTGAAATTAAATCAAACCAAAAAATATATAAAATAAAAATAGTTGATGTAAAAGGTAATATTGTTAATGTCATTGAAGAAGAAGGTTCGTATATATATATTGAAGACTTAGGTGTTACAGCAGGTATATATTTTATGCAGGTTTACTTTGAGAATACAGTTATAAATAGGCAAATTAAAATTTTAAAATAACAATATAGTTTTAAATAAAATAATTCGTTATAATTAAACATTAATGTAATTAGATTTGTTTAATTTTGTGTATCCATTAATTAAATACTAACTAATATTTAATGTGAAAAGATATGCTTAAAGTGAGCAGATCTTTATTAAAAAATAAATTGTAAAAAATATATTATTAATAATCTAATATAATAAAATGAAAACTATGAAAAGAATATTAATTTATGCATTTTTAATTTTTATATCAATATCAAATCTATCAAGTAAAGAATTTTTAAAGTTATTCAATGAGTTTAATAATAGTAAAGAATTAAGTATTGATGTAGATAATCTATATTTGCCATATAAAGATATAAGTTCAGTTAAATTTAATAGTAAATTGTTGGATGAGAATAATTATGATATTGGAGATTATATAGGTATAGAACTTACGGATGGTAATTTATATATGGCCAAAATTGACAGGATAAACAGAAATGTTAATGGAACTTTATCCGTTAGAGCCAGGTTTAAGGATCATGAAATGGGTTATATGATTTTAAGTGAAACGAAAGGGCATGTAGTTGCAACTGTTAGAATACCCGAAAAAAGAGAGATGTATAGCATACAGTCAAATAAAGAAAAAGGCTTTGCATATTTAAAAACTATTGATGTTCCTAATATGGATATCTTAGAAACAGAAGTTTTAATTCCAGATAAAGCTCCAAAATTTGATAAAGAAAGATTAGAAAAAATAAAAGAAGCCGCAAAAAAGAGTAAGACAGGCAATATAGCTGAAATAAATGTAATGATTGTATATACACAAAGAGCAAAAAATTGGTCAAATAATAACCAAGGTTCTATAGAAAATACAGTTGCTCAATCAATGGAAATAGCTCAATTGGTTTTAGATAATAGCGATACAAGAATTAACATGAACCTTGTCAACTCTTCACTGGTTGATTATACAGAAAGTACACAGGGTGGTTCAACGGACTTAGCGAGATTGACAGACCCAACAGATGGTTATATGACTCGAGTGCATGAATGGAGAGAGACGTATGGAGCTGACCTTGTTGCCCTTTTTGCTTCCGTTAGCGATGTTGGTGGAGTTGCTTGGTTGCTGACTTATAGAAGAGGTCTTCCGGATATGGGGTTTTCTTTGACAAGGATTGAGCAAGCCGGAACTAGTTATACTCATATTCACGAAATGGGTCATAATATGGGAGCTCATCACCATGCCCAGCAAAATTTTCAGCCGGGACCAACTCAATGGAATGACTGGTCTGCAAACAGATGGTCTGCCGGATGGAGATGGCTCGGAAATGATGATGAAATGTATGTGACAGTTATGTCTTATAATCATGGTAGTTATTATGATGATGGAATAAATGCCGAGAGAGCTCCTTACTTTTCAAATCCAAATATTATCTATAAAGGGCAACCAACCGGTATTACTATGGATGCTAATAATGCCCGTACATTAAGAGAAATTAGACATGTTATAGCTTCATACATGTCTATAGGTGACGGAGAAATGCCAAAAACATCTTTTTTTGTTAAAGATCAAGAAGGAAGAGCTGTTGAAAATGCAAAAATATCAATTGAGCATAGCTCTAAGAAAGATAATAATAATAAAGATGATGATGGGCAATGGATACAATGGGATAATGGACATAATGCCTACCAAGTCGGGACAGGTGGACAGGCAGAATTTAAAATTGCCAGTCGCTGGGAGCCATCAGACTTAACTAATATGCAAGGAAAGGTGGTTGATAGGATAAGCTTTTTCCCAACATATGAAAACGCATCTTATACGCTGAAAGTTTGGAGAGGATCAAATCCTTCTTTGATATACAGTCAAGAAGTAGAGGAATATACTCCTGGTCAATGGAATGAGTTTGAACTTGATGTAAAACCTTTTGTAGATACCTCGGAAGAACTATGGTTTGGTGTTGGAGTTGAAACTCAAGGTGGATATCCGGTTGGAACAGATTTTGGCCCTGTAAGATCAGGTAAAGGAAATATGATGTATTATAATAATCAATGGATTGAAATAAAAGATTTTGACGATTCGAGAAATTATAACTGGAATTTAAAAGCTTACTTGACAATGCCTAGTGAAATAGTCGTATATACTGATTTTCACGGGAAAGCTTCTGTATATACAATGAGAGGTGATTATAACGTTATTGTTGAAAAAGATAATTATGAAACAAAAGAAAAACATTATACAATTGATAATAAAAATGTTGGTTTAAATATAACTCTTTTTGATGAAACCATTTCTGATGTTTGTGAAGTAGAGTTTGCCTCTGAAATAACAATATTCCCTAATCCTGCAAATGATATAGTGTTTGTTAGATCTGACAGCGATGAATTAAAGGAAATCAGGTTGATTAACTTAAGCGGACAAGTTATTAAAAATAAAAAAGTAAATAATTTCGAGACGAAATTAGATGTAAGAGATATTCCAAATGGATTATATATTATTCAAATAAATACCGAGCAAACCGTTTTTTCTGAAAGAATAGTGGTGTCTAATTGATAATTAATTATAGTTTATTTGTTATTATATAAAGGGAAGTTTTGTTAAAACTTCCCTTTTTATTTTTTGGTAATACTATATTGCCTATGCTTGCCTTACTCTTTCATAATGGAAATTAATAAAAAAATCATAGAGGTATTGTGTTTTAATCAGATAAAACAATTCACAGCGACACATTTTGTCGTTTTAAATTATTATCTTTGTTTTATAAATTTTAATCAAATACTAACAAAACTTTTGAAGTCTTATGTCAAAAAAAGAATATATATCTCGTTATTTGCTTATTCTTAAATGTCTAAAACTTAATTCATACAGATCTTTTGAGCAAATCAGAGATTATATTGATAAACAGGTAGAATTTCTTCAAGCTACTGACGATACTTTAAAAATTGCATTCTCAAAACGTACATTTCAAAGAGATGTCAGAGATATTAGAACTTTATTTGGAATTGATATTGAATATTCCAGGCATAGAAATGGTTATTATATTTCGCAGGATGAGTCTGAGAATATGAACTTTCAGCGACGAATGGAAGCTTTTGATATGTTTAACTCTTTAAATATAGCCCGGGATTTGCAATCATTTATTCATCTGGAAGAGAGGCGTCCGCAAGGAACAGAAAATATTTATGGGATTATTCATGCTATAAAAAATAATTTTCGTGTTAAATTTTCCTATCAAAAATTTACTCAAGATAAAATTCTTAATCGTACTATTATGCCTTATGGCTTGAAGGAATTTAAAAATCGTTGGTATATTATAGGTAAAGATACTGTTGATAATCGTACTAAAATTTTCGGGTTGGATAGATTATCAAATTTCGAGATGACAAATTTAAAATTTGACTATCCTGAGAATTTTAATGTAAAGGAAATGTTTGATAATTGTTTTGGGATTATTGTTCAAAGCGGAAAACCCAAAGATGTGATTTTGTCATTTAATCCTGTTCAAGGTGAATATATAAGGTCTCTGCCTTTGCACAAAAGTCAAAAAATTATAAAAGATAACGAAAAAGAGTTAAAAATCAGTTTGAAATTGTTTATCACTTATGACTTTAAAATGGAATTGCTTTCTTATGGTGAAACGGTAAAGGTTGTTAAACCCATATCTTTAAGGAAAGAACTAATAAAAGTTTATGAAGTAGCCTTAAAAAATTATAAATAACTCTATTTTATATGAACACAGAATTAATATTGAATTCGGAAATATACGATAAAGTAACTGCAGGAGTGATCCCTAAAGCTAAAAAGTATGTCTGGATTGGAACTGCTAATATCAAAGATCTTTATGTGAAAAAAGGACAGAAGATGGTTCCTTTCCTGGAGATATTGTCGGATTTAATAAAGAATAAAATTGAGGTACGACTAATCTTTGCAAGAGAGCCGGGAGAAGCTTTTCAAAAGGATTTTGATAAATATCCTACACTTATTAAGATGCTTGAGCAGTTTCATTGTCCAAGGGTACATTTTAAAACCGTAATTGTTGACGGTATTTATGCATACACAGGAAGTGCTAATCTTACAGGCGCCGGTATGGGTATGAAAAGTAAGGATAGAAGAAACTTTGAAGCCGGAATTTTAACCACTGATAAAGACTTTGTAAACCGTTTAATGAGAGAATTTGATGATATATGGATAGGTGAAAAATGCAAAACATGTGGCAGGAAAAACCATTGTACTGAGTGGAGAGGCTTATAGAGATATATATTTATAAAGGTATTAGTGTTTTTAATTATCGCCTATAAAGTCATTAAAACTTAATGAATAACCAAACAAGTTATTACTCAACAAAAATTGGGGATATTTCTAAAAATCTTTCAAAAAAATCAAAAAACAATTAATAATTCTGTTATTTTTTATAAATTTGTTATCATTATTAAAGCAATAAAAAAACTATGTAAATATATTAATATAATTATATAATAACTAATTATTTAACAACTTAATATTTATCACTATGAAGAAAAATCTATTCAACCAATTTTCAAAAACATTTTTGGCTTTATTTATTTTTGCCGGATTATATATTAATTTAAATGCAATTTCTATTCCAATTAGCTATATTGAAGATTTAGAGAATCTGCGAACTTCACCCAATCAAAGCTATTTCTTGACTAATGATTTGGACTTTCAAGATGATGCCAGTTATGCGGATCCAAGCAATAAAGATGATTTTATTACAGGACAAGGATGGATGCCAATTGATAACTTTGCCGGGGATTTTAATGGAGCGGGTCATACCATTGCTAATCTTTTTATTGATAGAAATCAAAATAACGTTGGATTTTTTGGAACGATTGAAAGTACCGCAGTAATAGAAAATCTTAATCTTACAAATGCTAATGTAAAAGGATTCCCTTCTGTAGGTGCTCTTGTAGGAAGAAATAATGGAGGTACAATAAGAAATGTTACATCAAGCGGTAATGTTGAGTCAGAAAGTCATAGTGTAGGAGGACTAGTAGGAAGAAATACTAATGGTGGGCTTTTAGAAAATATTACTACGCATGGAACTGTACAATCTGATAATGGTATAGTTGGAGGTATTGTTGGTATTAATGAGAACGAAGCAACTATAATTAATTCTACTTCTGAAGCAAATGTTACAAATTACGGTGATAATATAGCAGGAGGAATAGTCGGCATAAATGATGCAAGTATTGATCAGTGCTATTTTGGTGGTATAGTTACAGGTGATGGTAGTACTACCGGAGGTATTGTAGGGTTAAATAATTATAACGGTGTAATTGATAATTCAAACTCTGATGGCACGGTAGTTTCTACCGGTGATTATGATATTGGAACTTTTTATAGTATGGGTGGAATTGTAGGTAAAAATAATGGAAGTGTATTAAATGCTTCTTTTACCGGAGAAATTGAAGTTACTGAGTTTGGTTTTGAAAGAGTAGGGGGGATTGTAGGTTGGCAAGAAGGAGGAAGTATTCAAAGGTCATTTTCAACAACAAGTATTGAGGGAAATTCTTATATAGGAGGATTGGTTGGAAGAAATTCCGGGGGTACAATATCCGAGTCTTATTCAACCGGAAATATTAAAGGGTTTAGATATGTTGGTGGACTGATAGGTCACAATGAAGGTATGAGTCAGACAATTGAAAATTGCTTTGCAACAGGAAATGTTGAAAGTAGAGCTTCAGGAAATCTATATGTAGGAGGATTTATGGGGCAGGGAGGTGATATTTATAATAGTTACTCTACGGGAACTGTTACTGAAGGAGATGCTTCAGGTGGATTTGTTGGTGCTATAGCAGGAGGTAGAGATTATGAAAGCAGTTTTTGGAACGTTGAAACTTCTGAAAGAACTGATGACCCTGCAGAAGAAGCCGGAAACAATGTTAAAGGACTCACTACAAGAGGGATGAAGGAAGCAGCTGTTTATGACGAATGGGATATAACTGTTGTTGAAGATACTGAAAATAGTTACCCTATGCTTGACCTTGATGATAACCATGGAACGATTTGGTATATATTGCAAAAACCAAGACAAACAGTTACATTCACTGATGAAGAAAAAATTGAAGATGCATCAGTGCAAGTGTTTTTTGATGAAGAACGTGAATATAAAGTAGGAAAACTTCTTGAAACAGACTCTGAAGGTGAGGCTTCAATTGAGCTTCAGGAAGGAAACTTTTGGTTTACAGCAAGTGCTCCGGGATATGATGATTATTTAGGATATTTTACAGTTATTGATGAAAACGTAAATGTTAACTTTTCTCTTAACGAAAAAGCTTTTTTGGTTTCAATAAACGAAAACAATGATACAGAAAATGTTTCTGTCAAAATATTCAGAGAGCTTGATAACCACTATATAGCTGCATTTAATGAAGAAACAAAAAAAGCTGAACTCTATACTGATAGCGAAGGAAAAGCTACTGTTAATCTTTTAAACGATGACTATGTTCTTCTTGCAACAAAAGATGGTTATATGAATTATTACAAGAGATTTAGTGTTGACGGTGAAGAAAAGCAGCTAAACTTTACAATTGAAGAGATTACTGAAAATTATACAGTTTATTTTCAAGAAGAAAATAATATTGGAGGTGCTTTCATAGAAGTGACAGACCATGATCCGGATGATTTTGGACCTCCTGTAAAACCCGGGTTTGGCATTTATACTATTACTGATGAAAACGGTTTAGCTCCCATTGGAATTAATGAGAGTGGAGATTATTGGATGTCGGCATATTATGATGATGGTGAAAATGAATATACTATTGAAGGAGAATGGCAAAAGTTTGAAGTTAAAGAAGATGATAAAATAGTTAATTTTGAACTAAAATTATTTCATTATGTTGAATTCGTAGTTCTTGGAGGAGTTAATGGTGTTGAGATTACTATTTATTCTGATGAGGAGAGAACTCAACAAGTGAGAGACCCTATATATGCATGGGCAATGAGTCCGGCTTATGCCTCGAAAGAGCTTGAAGATGGGGAGTATTGGTTTACTGCATCGCTATTTGGATATGAAGATTATAACGGACACTTTGTTGTTGATGGGGAGTGGAAAGAAATTCAGTTTGAAATGCAGTTTGAATATATGGATGTAAAACTTCTCAGCAATACCGAAGGAACAATAGTTCATAGTGCCGGAGGAAATGATTTTATTGGAAAGTTATATACTAAAGAAGATAATTTTCTTTATTATAAATCCTACAACCTTAACTCAAAGGATGGATGGGGCGAAGAAGAACAAATTGCTGAAGCAACTACAGGAAGGCTTGCAATTGATTTAAACGACAACCCGCACATAGTTTATGTTACCGAAGCTCCTGATGAAAATGATGCTATTGGTTATAGAATGCATAATGGAACAGATTGGACAAGCGAGGTGTTAATTGAGTCAGAGTATGATAACAATTGCTCTATGCCTGATATAGACACTGACAGCCAGGGATATGCTCATATAACCTACACAGATGTTAATGAAGATGGTGATAACAACATAATGTATGCTGAAAATACAAGTGGAGATTTTCAAATTAACATGGTAAAAGAAGGTGGCTGGTGTGATGATGAATCCCGGGATTTCTTTTATAATAAAGGATCTTACATAGCTCTTGATGGAGAAGATTATTACTATATAGCAACTCATGTTTTTATGACGGATATTGCAAAAGGGGGAGTTAATCAACTGTTAATTTTTTCTAAAAATGAAGAAAATACGGTATCTCCACCAATTAGTGAAGATGATTTTAATTTTATCGATTTTATAAGCTATGATGGAGTTATTTTTCCTCTTATGTTAGTTGAAAATAATACTGTAGCTTATAGTATTCCAACAGAAGAAGGTGAAATTGTTTTTGCTCCATCTCTTTTTGCAGAGTTGCCAATTGATGATGTTTATTCATTCGCTACAAACGGCAAAGGCTTTATTTTTGGAGCCAAAGATGGGGACTATATGCAACTATTCCAAAATGAAGTTCCGATAGATATGTCACAGCCGGAAGTTGAAGGAGATGCCGTATCAGTTGTATATGCAGGAGATAATTTTTATGCTCTATATGATCCTGTTTTTTATACAGTTAACTTCGATGAAAATGAAGGAGACACTCAAGCAGATCCTTCCTCTATGGAGGTCGAAGGCGGATTATCTCTAAATGAATTGCCTACTCAACCGATAAGGGATGGTTATATCTTTGTTGAATGGAATACTCAGGATGACGGAGAGGGTGAAATATTTGATGAAGAAACGGTAGTTACTGATGATATTACGGTTTTTGCAAAATGGAGAGAAAAAGAAACTTTTACACTTACTGTTGAATATGATGAATTAAGAGGAACGGTAGAAGTAAATGATGTATTGTTTGATCATGAAGATTCGGATGATTTTGAAGAAACTACTGAAATAAATATAGAAGCAATTCCTGAAGAAGGTTACAGGTTTGGTGGATGGACTGCTACAGAAGGAACTTTTGAAGATAGTAGCGAGGAAATTACAATATTTACAATGCCTAATAGTGATGCAACCATTACGGCAAACTTTTTAGAAATTCAAGAATATACGGTAAACTTTGAAGTAGTTGGAGAAAACGGCGATATTGAAGCTGAGGTTGCCGGCAGTTCTATTGAAGACGGAGATGAAGTAGAAGAAGGGGAGGATGTGCTGTTTACTGCAATTCCTGATGCCGGTTACCAAGTAAAAGAATGGACTTTGAATGGTGGTGTTGTAGCAGATCACATAGATGAAACATTTCTTGTTGAAGGTCTTGATGAGAATATCACGGTTACGTTAGAATTTGAAGAAATACCTACTGTAAAATATACAGTAAACTTTGAGGTAGTTGGAGAAAACGGCGACATTGAAGCTGAGGTTGCCGGCAATTCTATTGAAGACGGAGATGAAGTAGAAGAAGGTGAGGATGTGCTGTTTACTGCAATTCCTGATGCCGGTTATCAAGTAAAAGAATGGACTTTGAATGGTGGTGTTGTAGCAGATCATATAGATGAAACATTTCTTGTTGAAGGTCTTGATGAGAATATCACGGTTAAGGTAGAATTTGAAGAAATACCGACTGTATTATATACGGTAAACTTTGAAGTAGTTGGAGAAAACGGCGATATTGAAGCTGAGGTTGATGGCAATTCTATTGAAGACGGAGATGAAGTAGAAGAAGGTGAGGATGTGCTGTTTACTGCAATTCCTGATGCCGGTTATCAAGTAAAAGAATGGACATTGAACGGTGATGTTGTAGAAGATCACATAGATGAAACACTGCTTGTTGAAGGTCTTGATGAGAATATTACGGTTACTGTAGAATTTGAAGAAGATTTATTTGTGGCTGATTTTGACAAGTATAATCTTTCAATATATCCTAATCCTGCAAGCAAGGAAATTACTATTCAATCAAACAAAAATATCAACGAAATAAAACTTGTTAGTATTAGTGGACAAGTGGTTGAAAATAAAAATATTGAAGGATTGGATGTGAAAATAAATGTAAGTAACTTGAATCCGGGTACATATTTCATAAAAATTTACTTGGATGAAACTGTAATAACAGAAATAATCCAAATTGTACCATAAAAATTAAATTAGTTATTTAAAAATGCTTAAAAGGCTGTCTTAAAACTATTAAGGTAGCCTTTTTTCTTTATATACATTTTTTAATGTTCATATTTTCCAATAACATTTTTTTTAAAACAACCAAATTTTTTTATAAAAATCAGCAATTCAGGAAAAACATTTTTATACGGCGTCTTCTGAAGGTATTGAAAATAAAGGCAATAGAATAACACCACGAGTATTTTTAGCTACCGTGAAAAAAAATTTTTCCAATGTGTTTT
>PWLF01000147.1 GCA_003559475.1 Bacteroidales bacterium | reverse complement strand
CCATTTTTCTTGGACAGAAATGGGTGATTCTTGACCCTCTGGCTGCCATTATAGTTTCATTTTTTATTTTTCGAATTGCTATAAAAATTACACGGGAAACTATACTTGAGTTAATTGAAACATCATTGCCTAAAAAACATGAAGATGAAATAATTCAACTTGCAGCCGGGGTTGATGGTGTTCATGATCCACATGAGCTGAAAACACGCAAAATAGGTAATCATATAGCCATCGATATTCATATAAAAGTTGATAACCATCTGAATATCGAAGAAGCTCATAACATAACTATAGACCTGGAAAAAACCCTAAGAAAGGCCTATGGGGAAGAGACTCATATTTCAATTCACACCGAACCTCTTTTAAACACATTAAAAGAAAAAAAACATGCGTAGTTTAATTCTATCAGCTTTTATTATAACATTATTACTATCTTCCTGCGGAACACAGCAACGCGAACCCCGTTTTGTAAATATCAGAGGTGTGGTTTTCGGAACTTATTATTCAGTTTCATATTATCATGATGATGGAAAAGATTTCTCAGAAGCCATCGACAGCATTTTTAATGTGATTAATCAGTCCATGTCATATTATATTCCCAATTCAACCATATCACTTATAAACAGGAACGAAATTAATGAGGCCGATGAGCATTTTCTTGTGGTGTTAAACCGCAGTCTTGAAATTGCAGAAGAAACAGGTGGAGCCTTTGATCCAACTATCAGCCCGTTGGTTAATGCCTGGGGATTTGGTTTTGAGGACAGACAAAGAATTACTTCTGCGCTGATTGACAGCCTGAAACGAATCGTAGGTTACCAAAATGTAACTGTGGCCGGAAACAGGGTTATAAAAGCTATCCCTGAAATTCAGTTTGATTTCAATGCTATTGCCAAAGGTTATGCATCAGATATTGCCGGTGAGCTTCTTGAGTCCAGAGGAGTTGAAACTTACATGGTGGAAATAGGTGGAGATCTTATTGCCCGGGGACTAAAACCGGATGGTACACCCTGGCGTATAGGACTTGAAAGACCTGCAAAAGATATGCACGCCAGTCAGGACTGGGATTATATGGTTGAATTGCATAACAGAGCAGTTGCAACATCAGGTTCCACCAGGAAGTATTATGAAGAGGGGGGGCAACGCTTTTCACATACTATTGATCCGTTTATAGGTCGTCCTGTTGAGCATAACCTGTTAAGTGTATCGGTATTTGCTGACGATTGCATGACTGCCGATGCTTTTGCTACTGCATTTATGGTGATGGGGCTGGAGCGATCCAGAGAATTCCTTTCAAAGAGAGATGATATTCAGGCTTTCTTTATTTATTCAGAAAGTGATAAAGAATATGGTACATATATAACAGAAGGACTGAAAGTAATTCCCAGAAGTGAACTCTGATAAACTATTCTGGCCTAATGGCTTAAAAAAGAAATTACTCTCCTTTTAATCAGTTTTTTTTAGATTAATTATCAGTTCGGATGAAGTTGATTCTTCTGAGTTATGACAATCTTCAGGCTGACCTGATGCACAGGCGCAAGATTTGCGTTTGCCTGTTTCAGGATCAAATGTGCTTCCGCACGTTTTCTTAAATGTTTCACCGGGAATCAGAAACATTTTAATGGCGATACCGCCAATAGCAATCGCTACAAGAGCCAGAGCCAATAAAAATACCTGCATATTAAAATATTATTGTTTTACGTATCTGCTACTAAATAATACAATAAAGAAACAATTCTTCATTTTGAATGTTCAAGGCAAATAGCCTTGTTTACCCATTGAAATTTCTTAATTGCGATAAAATTATACCGGTTGCAACACCTGCATTTAACGATTCGGGTTGTTGTGTTTTCCCTCTCTTATGAAACAGTGGAATATGAATTTTCCGGTTAATCAATTTCAAAATTTCCGCCGATATTCCCTGTGATTCATTACCGGTAATCAAAATTCCTTTGTCAGGTAATTCAGTTTTGTAAAGATTCTCACCATCAAGCATGGCACCCATTACCGGCAAAGGTTCAGGTAGGGTTTCCAGGTATTTTTTTAAAGAAGTGTAAAACACTTTTACCCGCATAAAGGACCCCATGGTTGCCTGTATAACTTTGGGATTAAAAACTTCCACTGTGTTTTCAGAACAAATAATGTTATCGATGCCAAACCAGTCAGCGGTGCGAATAATTGTTCCCATATTTCCCGGATCCTGGATATTGTCTAACATAAGGGTAATATCAATGGATGGGTTAACGTTTCTGATATCCCATTCCGGAATATTAACCAAAGCCAGAACACTATTGGGAGTTGTAAGAGAGCTTATCCGTGAGAGTTCTTTCCCCGAAACTCTGTCAAAAGGAATATTGCCGGGAATTACATTTTCATTTAACCAGCTTTCAAGGGCAAAAATATGGTTTATTTCCCAGTTTTTATGCAGTAGAAGCTCATTAACAGCCTTTTCTCCCTCCACAACAAATAAGCCCAATTCCTTTCTGAACTTTTTTTGGGTAAGCGATTTGATTTGTTTTATGCGGGCTGCTGTTATCATTCTAAATTTTGTAAAACCTGAATAAGGGGTAAAAAGAAACCCGCCTCTGAATATGAGGCAGGTTTAATATCATTTTGAAGATTTTTACTCAGCAATTACTTCAAATTTTATGTCGAAACGTACTTCTTTATGAAGGTTAACTTTGGCTTTGTAAACTCCAACTTCTTTAACTGAATCTCCATCAACCATGATTTTCTTACGATCAATTTCAATGTCGTATTGGTTTTTAATAGCGTCAGCAATTTGAAGAGCATTTACAGATCCGAAGATTTTACCTGAAGTACCTACCTTGGCACCGATTTTCACGTGGATATCGGTCATTTTTTCGGCCAGTTTCTCAGCTTCTTTTCTAACTTTTTCTTCTTTAAATGATCTTTGCTTGAGAGTTTCGGCAAGTTTTTTCTTTTCCGATGGTAAGGCCATTATTGCCATACCTTTAGGAATTAAAAAATTACGGGCATATCCGTCTTTTACGGTTACGATATCGTCTTTAAATCCCAGGTTGGGAACGTCTTGAATCAGAATTATTTCCATTATTTTTCCTCCCTATTTTAAAAGATCAGCTACATAAGGCATCAAGGCAAGGTGTCTTGCTCTTTTGATTGCTCTTGAAACTTTTTTCTGGTACTTCATAGATGTACCGGTAAGACGACGGGGAAGAATTTTTCCCTGCTCATTTACAAACTTTAATAAAAAGTTAGCGTCTTTATAATCGATATATTTGATGCCTGCTTTTTTAAAGCGGCAATATTTTTTCTTTTTGATATCAACTGCTATGGGAGCAAGATATCTTATCTCAGAGTTTTGTTGATTTGCCATTTTTTAAAATGTTTTCAGGTTTTAATTACTTGGTTTCTTCTGCTTTGGCAGCTTCTTTTTCCCTGCGTCTTTTTTCGTTATATACCAAAGCATATTTATCAAGAGATACAGTAAGGAAGCGAATGATCCGCTCATCCCTTTTCATTTCAAGCTCCATCTCTGCAATAAGTGCAGGTTCGGCTTTAAACTCGATCAGGTGATAAAAACCTGTTGATTTTTTCTGGATCGGATATGCGAGTTTACGCAATCCCCAGTGGTCTTCAAAAACAATCTCTGCTCCTTTATTTTTCAGAAAATCCTGAAACTTACTTACCGCTTCCTTCATCTGTTCATCAGATAAAACGGGAGTCATAATGAAAACGGTTTCGTATTGTCTTACCATTTGACTTAAGTTTTAATAATTAATTTTAAATAATTGATTTTAATTTTATTTACCGTTGCTAAAAACGGAGTGCAAAATTAAGAAAAAATAATCAATAAACTTTCCCGGGTTTGGTTTTTTTTGGATTTATATTCCAAATGCTTCGGATGAGTAAAACAAAATGGAAATCCTTCAATCTTAATTGCATACATTTGCAGTTTTGTAATTAATTTGTAATTAAACAGTGCATAACAGTTTTAGTCTTTCCAGACCTTTTTTAGTAATGAGTGAAATAAAACAGGAAAATAAACCCGTTTTTAAGGATTGGCTGATACTTATTGCTCTTATGCTAACATGGGGCAGTTCTTTTATTCTTATTAAAAAAGGACTTGTTTCGTTTGATAATTTTGAGGTTGGAGCTTTGCGGGTTTCCATATCTTTTCTGGTATTATTGCCATTTGCCTTAAAAAGATTGTCAAAAATAAAACTCAGAAATTTCCACCTTTTTCTTATTGCCGGGCTTACAGGCAATGCATTGCCTGCTTTTCTGTTTGCCACAGCACAAACCGAGCTTGACAGCCTTATGGCAGGAATCCTGAACTCACTAACTCCGCTATTTACTCTTTTATTGGGTGTATGGCTTTTCGGACGCAGAACCCATTTTCTTAATATTGCTGGTGTAATCATAGGTTTTTTGGGTGCTGTCGGGTTGTTATACGCTGCAGGAAGTGGCAGCCTGCAATTTAATTTCCTGCCAGCTATGTTTGTAATACTGGCAACCATTTGCTATGCAGTTAATATGAATCTCGTTAAGAATTATCTTGCCGATTACGATTCGGTTACAATTGCATCACTTGCCTTTGTTTTTATTGGTCTTCCGGCCATAATTTTTCTTGGCTTTTATTCTGATTTCTGGTATCGGATGAATCATATTGAAGGCAGTTGGCAAAGCCTCGGCTATATTGCAATTCTCTCGGTTTTTGGAACCGCTCTTGCCATAATTGTTCATTTCTGGCTTATTAAACGCACTTCTGCACTTTTTGCATCCAGTGTTACCTATCTTATGCCTTTAGTATCTGTTGCCTGGGGAATTATTGATGGTGAAGTTTTTAAACTTTCATTTTTACTATGGATTATGATTATTCTTATTGGAGTTTATGCTGCCAATCGCCCTTCACAAAGAATAAGTAAATGGGCAAACAGGTTGAAAAACTGAATTTCTTTTTGAAATATTAAAAAATGAGAATAATTCATGTTTTATTTTGAGTCAATACCTTGTTGTGTAAATATTTATTTTTATCTTTGCACCCCATTATAATTAAGTCAATAAATTTAAAAACGAGCTGTAAACATGTACGCAATTGTAGAAATAGCAGGACAGCAATTTAAAATCAAAAAAGACCAGAAGATTTATGTTAACCGTCTGGCTGCTGAAGAAGGTACCGAAGTAGAATTCGAGAAGGTACTGTTAAAGGCTGACGGAGATAAGATCGAGGTAGGCGCTCCTGCTGTAGACGGTGCCAAAGTTAAAGCCAAAGTGCTGGCACACGTAAAAGCCGATAAAGTATTGGTTTTTAAAAAGAAAAGAAGAAAAGGATATCAGAAGATGAACGGCCACAGACAGCCGATG
>PWLF01000109.1 GCA_003559475.1 Bacteroidales bacterium | reverse complement strand
TAGCTAAAAATACTCGTGGTGTTATTCTATTGCCTTTATTTTCAATACCTTCAGAAGACGCCGTATAAAAATGTTTTTCCTGAATTGCTGTATTATTTTGAAATATTTGGTTTTAAATATAAAGTGTATTATATTTGCACTAGGTTCATAAGAACTTAGTCCCTGGCTTGCGAGCTGGGGCGGGCCTCTACCAGATTTTACTTATTGTGAAATCCGGTAGTTGAGTTTTATAGCTAATATTTTTTCCTCACAACGAGATAAATTATTAAAGCGTCCTTCAATATATCTGCTTTTATAGTTTTGTCAGTAATTGTCTAAAAGTTTTATCCTTTTTTTGAAATGTTAAGTGCTTCTATTCCTCGTATAAAAGTGAGAAATTTAATATATGAAAAAAATGTGAAGCGTGAGTGTTTCCTATATTACCTTGCGGATTCAAGATTGGTTTAAGTTGTCATTTCATGTTTATAAATTTTTCCGTATTTTACGTTACGTAATTTGCGTAACGTAAAATATGAAATCTTTTTCGAATTAGAGTATGAGATAGCAGGAAGTTTTGATTATTCTTGATTATAAGCAAGCTAAAGCATTTTTCGTTGGTCAAGCCAGAGACGCACTAAATTGGACTCTACCGTAAAAATCGTCTCTTAAGAGAACACATATTGTTTTTGTTAATTAATTATTAAGCTTTATTAATAAATTATTGCAAATTGATTCATATATTGGAACCAACCAATCACAACTTAAAAACATTATCTCTATGCCAATCTAAATTTTCTCGATTAGGGTAATATTCTTTTTGCTTTGGCAGGATTATTTCTTTTCCCTCAAAATTTCGAATACTATAGTTGCAATCATTTTCTCTGAATGTATTAGATACAACAACCCTGTACTTACCATCTATTCCTATCAAACCCCTGTCAAATGCCCGGTGAAGATTCGGACAAAGGGCAATACCATTTGCTATTGTATCATCAAAACTTTCACTAAATGGAATAATATGGCAAGCATCTATCATATTTATATTATTCGTTGCATCTACCCTCATACCCGAAATACAACAAGTATTGTTATAAATCCTTGGAACTTCCCTCTTGAACACACCCCCTCGTATATAAATCTCCTCCTGAAAGCTTTCTTCTTCTAGTTTGCTTTTAAGTTCTTTAATTTTATTTATATATTCTTTTGTACTTTCTTGTAAAATCTGCCTGTAAGGTTATTCAAATAAATACCCGCTTGATTGAAAAAATTGTTTTTAGAATGAGGAAAATACTTTTCAAGCAGAGTATTTTTGAGAATATTCCGGCTATCTTGTTTAGTCATTAATTAAAAAAGCTCTTCATCAATCAGGGCATAAGCAACTGCCGTATTAATATTATTAAAACTACGCATTGAGCTTTTAGCTTCAATCCATTTTTCACAACCGGGATTAGGAATAAGTTTCCAAAAAGGTTCTGAACTCATATGATAAAATGGTAAAGCAAATCTTAAATCATGGTTGGTGGTAACAAGCATATTCCATGTGCTTTTGAAATATCCGACTAAATCCGGTGTAATATAAATCTTATTACTATTTATTAAGTTATCTTCAAATAGCTGAATTATGCTTAACAATAGAATTGGCTTATGTGGTGCTCCTCCTTTTTTAGAATCTCGTCGTAATTTCCTGAATATGTAATTATAATATGATAGAGATTTAATTTTATCTTTCATGCTTATTAAAAAGTTTAAGAAAATATTAGAATTGCATTTTTAATATATCTATTTTACATAAATCCCTTCAAGTTACATTTATCGTGAAAATTTAATTACAATAACACAAACATACATAAAATTTATTAAAAAATACATATATAAAAAAAATCAGGTCATTTTTTATCTCTATCGTTAAAGAATATTAAATTATCTTCTTTTTTGTTTAGTGCCAGCTTTGCTTTTCGCAATTCATCTTTAAGAGCTGGGATGTTGGATTTATAATTGTACAGTTTTAATATTAGGTGTCACACATCTGCATTTTTGCTTTTAATTTTTAGGGTAATTTTTAACCAGGTTATTATTTCATGATAAACATATCTGCCTTGCTCATTTTATTCTTTCTCATAATCTTCTTTTTCAGAAATGTAAAACTTTCTTCAGGAAAAGATTCAAAAATATATTGGATTATATTGTTAAAATTCGGTTACTAACCTTGAGTCACCCACTTTTAAATTTTCATATTAATTAATTTTTGTTGCCACGAATGCACGAATATTCGTTTTTCTATTCGTGTATTCGTGGCTTATTTTTTTTGAGATCTCCAAATTTTAGGACGAGACAGCTCTTTTAGTTACGACAAAATTTATTGTTTTTTCGTCAATAACAAACGATTGATATAGCTTCTTCTTCGACATAAAAAAGCCATACAGGTATTTAGTATTTTGTTGGCAAGATTTATTGTTAATCTTTAATACATCTTATTGTATATCCGCGTGCTCTAAAACCTATTAAGCTGGTTATACTTGCAGAGCTACCATCAAAATGAAGGTAATATGAGCGATTATCAGCGGTTACTGAACTTGACCAGTAATGACCTTTCAAACCGACTTCGTGTAATGAACCTATGCTATGATTTCTCAAACCGGGTAAGGTTAGTTTTAGTGGCGATTCAAAAGCACCGTCTGCATCAAAAGAGTTCCAGTTTGCTCTTTCAGCTTCCCATTCACTCTCATCTGGAATTCGCCAACCATCAGGACAAGGATTGTTTTCAATGGGATCGGCATTCCATCTGTTATCGTTATTATCATCACGCCAATCATAAGGGCTTGAACTGTTTCTTATAAAATCGCCATGCGCCGGAATATCACTGTCGGCTAAAGTGGTAGTTGTGCCGGATATAGCCACGCCTGTTTCTCTATTTATTAATTGATGCTCATCGGCATTTCTGCCCCATTGGAAAAGGTCTCCATAACCTCTGTAATCAGCATTTCCTGAATAATCATCAGGGTCTGTTTCATCACATGCACCTAAGTTTCTGTCCATCCAGCAAGTTCCATTTTGCCCGTCCACTGTTCCGTAAGTAACTTCTTCACCGTTATATGAGAAAGTAATGTCATCTCCACATTCTTCCCATTTTTCCTCTTCTAGAAGGCATCTTGCTGAATAGGCAAAAGCCATATTATCAGTTCCTCTGCGAACTTTTATTTGAGAAGAACTTAGTAATCTTTGCCAAGCAACATCTGTATCTTCAGATGATGTCCAAAATATACCGAGTGTGCTTTCATCCCTATATAAGCCCAATGGAGAGCGATATCCTCCGGGAAGTGCTGTAAATCCGGAAGTGTTTGTTCCATTCCAATCTTCATTACACTTAAGTTTTTCTCCTTCATCTGTGCCTCTCCATGCTGTATTGTCGGCTTCATCCTGCGTCATGCCAAGCGCCATTTCCAATTCTTTCCAATCATCGTCAGTTGGCACATACCATCCTTCAGGGCAAATACCTTGAGCACCTTCTTCTGTTTCGCCTGCCATAACCGCACTCCATTGGTATAGAAAGCCGTAATTTTCAAGCTCTGAGCCATTATCTTCATAAAATCCGCACCATCCCTCATCAGAGCTATCTATCCATGGCACTGAAGCACACCCGTTATCATATCTGAGATTTTCAGCAAACCAACATTGGTTGCCAATCCCTATGATATTGTAAGTATAACCGTCAAGTGAAGGAGGTGTAACCCCTTCACAAGCATCAAAGGGAATACCTGTTTCAATAGAAATAGTATTTGAAGCAGGTGAATTGCCGCAATTATTTACTGCAAATACCCTGTAGTGATATTCAGTGTCGGTTTCTAATTCGGTTACTTGATATTCAATGACATCTCCTACATTTTCTTTCTCATAAACATAAGAGCTAAAATCAGCTTCTGTTGAAACATCCAATAAGTAATTTGTTGTTGCAAAACCTGTAACTGCTTCCCAATTTGCTGTAAAATGGTTTTCTTCAATATCCGTTCCTGCTGTAGCAAGAGGAGCTTGCGGGGCAGTATTTAAAATATCAAAAATATAATCAGTATCTTCCGTGGGAGTTTCGACAATTGCATCATTATAATCATCAATATGACCGGTAAATTTTAATATATCTCCGGGATTAAATGGAAAATCTGAGCTTGTTTTTTTCTGATGGTTTTCAGCCCTTGAAATGGGTCCGTTATATACTATCTTCGAACTACTCTTATTGCTTTGACCGGCTTGAAGCATCAGCTGTTTTTCCGAATGCTTTTCAGAGTTTATGGTTAATATATATGCTTGTTTATTGCACGCATGAAATGTAAAGCTATGAGTGGCAACATCTAATTTGATTTGATAAGATGTTAATTTCTTCCCTGTAATATCATAAACATGTATTGTAAAACTATCTTTTTCAGAAACTCCAATATTGATATTTGTTTTTAGAGAAAAAGGGTTTGGATAATTTTGAGAAACATACAAATCCTTGTATCTATCATGAATATCGCCTATACCTGTATATATTGGCAATATTAGTGTTGTGTCAGGATAATGCATGATTCTTTTTACATCTTGTGTAATGTTTTCAACAACTATACTATCTAAAGCAGACCATGAGCAAGTGTAACTTGCTGTAAAACGTAATGTGATTTCCTCATTATTATTTGCTTGAATGCTTATTGTTGCAAACAATACAATAATTGACAGAATTGATTTTAGCTTTTTCATTCGGGTTTTAATTTTAATTTAAACATAAAAAATAGAAGTATTTACTTTTATCAAACTATATTTTAGATTAACAAAATTACAAATAATATTAATTAATTGTTTTATATTTTATTAACAATTCAATAAATTTTTTAATAATAATTTTTAAATAGGGTGTAATTTATTAAAAATCAATCTCTTAATAATTTGGAGTATTTGCCGGGAAAAATTTAAAGTAATGTTTTAAAATTCTTTAAAACAACAAACTCCCTATTTGATATATCAGAAAAGCTGCAATCCATGCAATAGTTGTTGTGTAAATAACGGTAAAAATCCCCCATTTCCAGTGTCCGGCTTCTTTGCTTATAGTAATTATTACGGCAATACATGGGAAATATAGTAAAACAAATATCATGAAAGCAAGAGCAACAACAGGGTTGAAGATTTTTTCTCCTTTCTTTGGACCGTAATCATAAGTTTGAGTCTGCAGTCTTTCAACAAGTGAAGGTGATTTTGTTGTGGCACTTTCGTCAGCATGATATAAAACACTTAGCGTAGAAACAACTATCTCTTTTGCAGCAACACCGGAAAGTATGCTTACTGTCATTTTCCAGTCAAATCCAAGTGGTCTCATAATGGGTTCTATAGCTTTACCTAGCATACTGATATAAGAAT
>PWLF01000013.1 GCA_003559475.1 Bacteroidales bacterium | reverse complement strand
TATATCCCCTCTATTAAAAACTGTCCCCTCTTCTATTTCGTTATATCTATATATTTGAGATGCCCATATTTCCATTTCTGCAGCTATCATTTCAGGAGTTTCTCCTTCACGAGCATATATATACTTTATTCTGTTATTATATTCAGCTTTCCTTTTTTGAAAATTCGGGCCGGCTCTAAATCCGGTTGTTTTAGAAGGCTTTATATCCGGCTCATATCCATCCATAACCATTAAATCAAATCTATGAAGGTCATGCCTTTTAATTAAGTTTATAAGCAGTTTTGGATAATCAGGATTAGTTGCATAACCTGCCTTACTCAAGCCGTTTGCCCAACTAACATAATCAAGAGGGTCTAATTCAAATAAAAACGAATACCTGCCTCTTGTAGTCAAAAATTCACTATGATCTATAAAAGAATAAACAGGGTGATGGTAACTTCTAAAGCATTCGTCTTTCTCATCATCATCCTGATAATAAGTTGCATATTCCCATCCGTGACATTTAATACCGAAATGATTATTAGCATGTCTTGCTAAATTACTTGTGCCATATCCGGATTCTAGAATAGCCTGAGCAAGCTTAATTGAAGCAGGGATGCCATATTCTGTCATGTGCTGCATAGCAACATTCTTATATGTTTCAATGTATATCGCAACATTATTAGTTGCATCATTATTTTTTTGTAAAAAGGCAGATGACATTATAAAAAAATAACAAACAAAAAAACAGAAAAAATATTTTTTCACCTTACAAATATTTTTAAGTTTAACAATAAATTAAACAAATTCAATTTTAATATTAGAGCAAGTTGTATGCCAAAGTATATTTAATATACTAAGTGATTTGTATTACTACTATTTATTTGCTAAAAGCAAACAAAATACACGCAAAAGTAAAACTTAAAGTTTTTTATAACAGTAAATCAATATTTTGCCCCAAAAGCTGAATTTACCGTCTTTAAAAAAATAATAGTAAAAAATTCCTCTTAATTTATAACTTTGCAAATAGTTTTACAATGGCACTAATTTAAATAATTTCTTTATTATACAACAATTATTTTTAATTTAAGATTTGATGGAATTAATAAAAAAATATTTCCCTTGGTTAAATGTAGAGCAATTTCAAAAACTCTCAGAGTTATACCCGTTGTATTATGAGTGGAATAAAAAAATAAATTTGATATCAAGAAAAGATTTTGACAATTTTTATTTACATCATATTGTTCATTCATTAACTCCTACTTTTATTGTTAAATTCAAACAAAACACTAGTATAATTGACGTAGGTACCGGCGGGGGGTTCCCGGGCATTCCACTAGCTATATGCTTTCCTGGTAGCCGTTTTATGTTGGTTGATTCTGTGAGGAAAAAAACAATAGCTGTTGAGCAAATTTCCGAGTCTTTAGGTTTAAAAAATATTACAGTTATTAATGAAAGAGCTGAAAGGATTGATGAAGAGTTTGATTTTATTTTATCCAGAGCTGTAACAAAACTCCCGGTTTTTATGAGTTGGATTGGCGGGAAAATTAAAAAAACCGAATTTAATGACATTCCCAATGGAGTAATCTATTTAAAAGGCGGTGATTTTTCTAAAGAACTTTCAAAACTTAATTTCAGATATAATACATATAACATTAGTGAATTTATTAATGAGCCATATTTTGTAACAAAAAAAATAGCACATATTTATCATTAAAAAATATAGTATTTTTAATTTACATTAATAATTTTGTATTTCTATAACAGTTTAGTTTTTATTTTAAGCATAGAAAATTAATTTTTAATTTATAATCAAAAAATATAAAAAAATATGAGTAAAGACGGAATAAGCAATTTAGAGCCTAAAAAATTATGGAGTATTTTCCAGGAAATATGTGATATTCCACATGCATCAGGCAATGAAGCAAAGCTAATTGAGTATGTCATGAATTTTGCTAAAGAACATGGACTGGAAGCAAAAAAAGACGCTGTTGGTAATGTTTTATTAAGAAAGTCGGCTACTCCCGGTATGGAGAACAAAAAAACTATCGTGCTTCAAGGACATTTAGATATGGTTCCTCAAAAAAACAATGACACGCAGCATGATTTCGACAATGACCCTATAGAAGCTTATGTTGATGGTGACTGGGTTAAGGCAAATGGGACTACGCTTGGGGCTGATAACGGCATTGGAGTAGCAGCGTCTTTAGCTGTACTTTGTGAAGAAGACTTAAAGCATGGCGAATTAGAGTGTTTGTTTACTATTGAAGAGGAAACAGGAATGACAGGTGCTTTCGGATTAAAGCCGGGATTTGTAAACGGAGATATACTTTTAAACCTTGACTCGGAAGATGAAGGAGAGCTTTATATCGGATGTGCCGGAGGAATAGATACCAACGTGGTGTTTGATTATGATGAAGAGCCATTACCGGATAATTACAAAGGATTTAGAATAATTGTAAAAGGTTTGAAAGGCGGACACTCCGGTCTTGATATAAATCATGGGCGCGGAAATGCAATAAAAATATTAAACAGAATTTTATGGGAAGGCATTAAGAAACATGACCTAAGATTATCTGCGATAGATGCAGGAACACTTAGAAATGCCATACCACGAGAATCTCAGGCAACAGTTGCTCTACCTAAAGAAAATGAACAGAAGTTTTTCGATGATTTGAAAAAATTAGAAGAAAAAATTCAAAATGAATTAAAATCCGTTGACAAAGGGCTGACGATTGCAATCGAAGCTGAGAACTCGGTTAATAAAGTGATAGATAAAAAGACTTCTCACAATGTAATAAAGTCTGTATATGGTTGCCCCAATGGCACAATAAGAATGGTTGCCGATATGGAAGGTGTGGTAGAAACCTCAACTAATCTGGCAATATTAAAGTCTGAAAACGGAAAAATTCATGCTTCAACTCTTCAAAGAAGCTCTGTAGATTCATCTAAAGAGGATTTATGCAATATGGTGAGAGCTGTATTTGAACTAGCCGGAGCAGATGTTGAACATACCGGAGAATACCCGGGATGGAATCCTAATGTAAACAGCCCTATACTAAAAACAATGAAGAGTATTTATAGTGAAAATTTTGGGAAAACACCTGAAGTTAAAGTTATCCATGCAGGATTGGAATGTGGATTACTGGGTAGTGTATATCCAAAACTGGATATGATATCATTTGGACCAACCATTAAAAATCCTCACTCTCCCGACGAGATGGTTAATATACCGAGTGTTAAAAGATTCTGGGAGTATTTAATAGAAACATTAAAAAATGCTCCGGAGAAATAATTAGTAGGTTTTTTTGAATAACAAATATTGAAAAGGGAAGCGGGAAATGAAAAACACTGCTTCCTTTTTTTAATAAAACCTTTCAAGTCTTTTTGTATCCAATTTCAAAAAAATAAACAATAAAATAGTAAAACCTATCAAAGAAGAGCCCCCATAGCTGATAAAAGGAAGAGGAATACCAATAACAGGCACCAAACCTATTGTCATTCCGATATTAATTGCAAAATGGAAGAACAATATTGATGCAACACTATAGCCATAAATTCTGGTAAATGATGATTTTTGGTTTTCGGATAGCAAAACTATCCTTATTATCAGAGTCAAAAATAGAGTTATTAATATAACACTTCCCACAAAACCCCATTCTTCACCAATTGTGCAAAAAATAAAATCTGTATTTTGTTCCGGCACAAAATCATACTTTGTTTGCGTTCCTTGCAAATATCCTTTACCAAATAAGCCACCTGAACCAATAGCAATTTTTGATTGATTAAGGTTATATCCTGCTCCTCTTGTATCGACATCATCGGATATAAGGACTGTTATACGTTCTTTATGATGGTGCTGTAGAACATTCTCAAAAACATAATCTACTGAATAAACATACGCTGAAAAAACAATACACAAAACTATTAGTTGCAATATATCATTTTTTCTTTTATAAAAGAATCCGGATATAATTATAGTCAAAGCAATTATTCCTGCTATAACAAACATTTCATCAAAAAGTAATGTTAAAACAAAAAGTAATGCTGCAAAAGCTATTGATGTAAGAACATATCCGGAAACATAACCTTCTCTGTATAATACTAATATAAAAGAAGTAAAAACCAATGTTGTACCAATATCATTTTGCAAAAAAACTAAAAATGTCGGAATAGCCAAAAGTAAGAAGGGTTTTATTCTATTTTTAAAGCTATACTTTTTTATTTTTCTACTACTTATAAAGCTTGCAATGGCAAGTGCAGTTGCAAACTTTGCAAATTCAGAAGGTTGAATAGCAAAGCTACCTATATGAAACCATGCTTTAGTTGCTTTTACTTCGGTTCCAAAAAACAATACTGCAATTAAAACAAAAATAAAAAAGATATAAACAGGATAACTAAAAGTAGTAATAAGCTTAAAATCAATAGATAATATAACAGCTGCTATAATAAAAGCTATCATTAAGAAAAAAATCTGTTTCCCATAGCTTTGAGAAAAATCGAATAAAGACTTTTCGGTATCGGTAACTTCAACAGCATAAAGATTAGCTATGCTAATAAAGACCAATAATACATATATATATAATATTGGTTTATCAACATTTTTAAATATATTTAATTGCTCCGTTCTCATTAATCACTTATATTTTTTATAAAATCAGCTTCAAGGATTCTTTGTTCAAACCATTCTCTTTTAACCTCTCTATTCAAGTATTTCTCAATCATTAAACTGGCTATTGGTGCTGCCCATACAGACCCATAGCCGGAATTTTCAATAACAACCGATATAGCTATTTCAGGATTATCTTTCGGTGCAAACGCAATAAATACGGAATGATTCTCTCCATGTGGATTTTGGACTGTTCCTGTCTTTCCTGCCATTTCTATTCCTTCTATACGAGAAAATCTTCCTGTTCCTTCTTCAACAACTTCAAACATAGCATCAGCCATAATATCCAAATGTTCTTTATCTATAGTCACATTATTAATATTATCAAATTTTGTATTAAAGTTATCCGGAGTATCAATAGCTCTTACAACATGAGGTGTTTTATAATAACCTCTGTTTCCTATAGCTGCAGCGACATTAGCCAATTGAAGCGGTGTTGTACCAAGTTCTCCTTGCCCTATTCCCAATGACAGAACCGTTAATGAACTCCACCTGCCTCTACCATAAACCAAATCGTAGTAATCGGGATAAGCAACCAAACCCGCCAACTCATAAGGCAAATCACTATTAAATCTTCTCCCTAATCCAAAACTAACAACATGATTCCTCCAATTTGTAAAAGCATCAAATATGTTATGATATTCCGTTTGGTCCAGGATATTTCTAAAAACTATTGAAGAGTATGTATTACAACTATGTTTTATACTCCCTTTAACATCAGGGGGGCCGGGATGTGGTCTACATCTAACTGTTATCCCTCT
>PWLF01000031.1 GCA_003559475.1 Bacteroidales bacterium | reverse complement strand
TTCAAGGAAAAAATGGGAATGAAGGAGCTGATTTAAGATTATATTTATTTTTAAAATATCCTTGTTTCACCACAAATTCTATTTCTGTGAAAACCCAATCAGTACCATCATCAGCATAATCATCCGAGTACCATGCAATCTCTTCACTACCCTTTTTAAGTATATCGCCATATTTATTTAAAACAGTTTCGATAATTTTTTCTCCGGAGCGAAAATCTCCCAAACCTGACTCAGCATCCTTTGCTTCTTTTTCACCATATTTGGTTTCCCCTAAAATTCCTTTATTAGAAGAAATACTAATTCCTAGTTTTATAGGCTTAATAGTATAATCAGGAAATATATCTTTAAGTTCTGAAACAATTTTATCGATTTCCTCCTTAACAAGAGTACTTTTAAAATTATTATATTCTTCAATCACCTTTTCATATTCTTGTTTCATCCTCTTTACTTCTGATATAATTTGTTTATGAAAATCTTTTACTTTATTAAACTCTTTTTCAGGCGAACTTGTATTAGATTCTTTAATAAAACCATACAAATTTTCTTTAACTAATTTTTTATTTTTATTAGATTTTCTTGACTCGAATATTTCTTCAGGGAGTCCTCTATGTGGAAATACTTCAAGATATTCAAGACCATCTTTTTCATCAAAAAAAGATTCAGCATAAAATCCTGCAGCTTTTAAATGTTTAGCATAATTATCCATTAAATCAGTTTCTTTCCATTGTCCATGTTCTTCTCTTGGAATATAAATAAAGGCAGTATCTTTACCTGTATCAACAATATCAACTACAATCATATCATCTCCAACTTCATCAGATATAACTTCAGCTAACCATTCTGATTGTTCCCAAGGATGCATATTTCTAAAATCGACTATATTCATATTTCTTAGTTTATTTTATTTATTCAAATAAAAAATGAGAGTTTTACCTCTCACCTTATAGTGAATCTAGAATCCTCTGGAAGTGATTCTATGTACTTCTTTTTATTTTCCATATATACCACCACTTCATATAGATTAATAGGTCTGTGTACACCCCCGGTTATAGTATGTAGGTCTCCGCGGTTATCTATACCAACATCTAACATAAGCTCTGATGGATTTGAATATCGACCATGCACGTGACCGAAGAGGTGGAATGATCCATGAGGTTTTCTATTCCAGCTGACCATTGGATAATGGCAACATACTATATGAATATTCAAACCAAACTGAGAAAAAGAAAAATCTTTAATTTGAGTAATCTGAGAAAACCTTGTTGAGTTGTAAATATTCTTATCATGGTTACCAAGTATGAGAAACTTGTTACCATTTAGTCTATCAATAAACTTTTCAGCAATCGGTCTTTTAGCAAAAGACACATCACCCAACAAGTAAAGAGTATCTTTCTTTCCAACCCATTTGTTAATAACCTCTTTAACTAACCAGTCAGTATGATCTTGTATGGTTGTAGGGCGCGAACATATATCTATTATTTTATCGTGCATATGATGTAAATCTGCTGTGAAGTGTATTTTCTCCATCTCAGCTTGAGCTTCTGAGGATAACTTTTCTAATATGTTCTTTGTTTGATGTAACATTTTAAAATAAAAAATATGTAAAATTAAAAAAGAGGTGCTGCGTAAACAAGCGAACCTGGAATAGGTTTAAAACCAATACATTGTATATATCTATTAAATGGTTCAACTATTGTTTTTTCAAATTGTAAATCATAATTAACATCTGGAGCAAATTCATAAGGAAAATTTCCTGGTATAAAACCAAAAACATCCCAGTCACCTTTTGCATAATAATATTTTACTTTGTCGCCTGTTTTTAATAAGTTATATTTGGATCTATATTTTGAATTTAATAATATATGATTATAAATCCCCGCAGATTTTACATTTATTGGGCATTTACTTTCAAGAACAAGTTTTTTTCTATCTTCAAGAATATATTTTTCATAGTCACCAATTGATTTAGTAATTGATATATCATCAGGCTCCTGAAGTGTAAATTGTTTTTTCAGTTCCCTTAATTTATTTACAATTTCTTTATATTCAATATCTTTACCTTTAGAAAATAAAAGATTAAGAAGTTCTTTAAGAGATTTTCTAACAAATTTAGGGGTTGAACCCTGAACAATTTCAATACCAACTGGTTTTATTTTATTCTGCGGATTAAATTTAATCCCAGGTTCCTTCCATGCCAAATCTAAAATATATTTCTTTTTAGCTACCATTAAAGCAGAATATGAAATTTTTTCTAATTCAAATTGTTGTAAATTTTTTGTATTAAATCTTTTTGCATATTCTTCAAACCTTTTATTAAAATATGAGTCAAGTCTATATTCTTTTATTTTTAATATAAAATCTAACGGCTTATCTTTAGTATCACAAGACTTAATTACTGGCTCAAAGGTCATATACGTAGAATCTGTGTCATTGTAAACCGTCAAACTTTTTTCTTTTATTTTATTTACATATGTTAAATTAAGTTTTTTATGTAATTCTTTATCATTATGCCAATAATTAATAAAATAGTCATCAATGATATTATTACTAAATTTTATTATGTTTTGACCTTGAAGTGTAACAGCTTCAGCAACAAAAACATTAAAACCAACAAAATATGGAGATGCGCAAGCACCATAAACAGAGTTAATAAAAATTTTAATAGATTGTTCTCTATTAAAATATTCATCACTAATATCTTCGAGTCTTTTTATTTCATTCTCAAGTTCTTCCAAAGAACAATCGTATGGATCTATTTTTGTTAATTCAAAATTCATATAAACTTTTTACTTTATAGATATAAATATATAAAAAGTTTTAGTTTTTACCATAAATAAACATTTCTTCATTTCCCTCTATATCTATACTATTAAAAACCTTAAATAATTTTTGGCCATTTTCAATAGCGTGCTTAGTAACCAGAAATTCTATGTTAATCAATTCTTCTAAAGAAATTTGTTTTTCTTTAAACCAATAATATAATAGATGTTTCATAATTTTTTGTTTTATTTTTTAAAGTGGTCTTTTTAATATCTAAGACAAAAATCTCTATATATTACTACAATTTTATACTTATTACTAATATAACCAAAAAAAATAAAATAAAAAAATTTTAATCA
Source organism: Bacteroidales bacterium (assembly GCA_003559475.1). Classification (GTDB taxonomy): domain Bacteria; phylum Bacteroidota; class Bacteroidia; order Bacteroidales; family UBA7960; genus PUKZ01. The sequence goes on along the minus strand of PWLF01000031.1, from coordinate 16,472 downwards.
TTTTTTAACAATTTTAACAATTTGGGAATAATTGGATTTCTAACACTTTCTTCATTGGTAAATGTTATAGAATCCGCAAATTCTTGATTATGAAATATTTTAACAACTTTATGAAGACACGACTCATCTTTATTTTTTCTGTCTATTTGTTCAGTATCTCCTAAAAATACTATTTTACAATTTTTTCCTATTCGAGTAATAATAGTCTTAAATGTATGATAATCTATATTTTGTGCTTCATCAATTAATATAATACAATTATCCATTGTAACTCCTCTTATGTATGTAATTGGAAATATTTCTATAATTCCTTGATTTATTAAAGACTTTGTTGTTGAAGGAAACCCAAATATTTTATCTAAATTACCTGTATATGAATACATATAAGGTTCTAGTTTTTCCCATAGAGTTCCTGGAAGATATCCTACTTCTTCACCTTTAATAGTTTGTAATGATTTAATTAAAACAAGTTTGGAATATTCAGGGTTGGACTTCATTATATTAAGAGCAGTTAAAAGACTTAGGTATGTTTTGCCCGTACCTGCTGGACCAATAGTTATAACTATCTCTTTTTCTTCAATTGCTCTTCGAAGATCTTTTTGTTTTTTATTTAAACATTTAATTTTTAAATTTATATCTTTTAGTTTTGTATTGTGCGTATAAAAATGATTGCCATTATTACCATTTTTTTCATGAAGCAAAGATTCATATATACTAACATCTTCAATGTCTTCTTTGGTTAGGTTCTTTTTTCTAGCCAAATTATAAATTTTATTTTAATTTTATTATATATTCTAAATATTAAAAATAAAAAAGCTTTAAATGATATAGTTTTAAATATTTTTAACAATAAAATTAAATATTAAATCTAATCTAATGTTAGATAAAAAGATTCATAAATACTACCTAACATTTGTCTATAAATTCTAATAAAGGGTTGTGTTTTACTTTGTTCCCATTTCTCAAAGGCTTTATCAGCAGTAGTTTTGGTTTGTTTCTTACTATCAACATGTTTTATTTTAACAGCTGCCTGAGATATTGTAGAAAACACAAATTTTTCGGGCTTATCGATAACCATTTTATGTTTTAAAAATACCATGAAATAATCAACATTAAGTGCTTCATCATTATATTCTTTACCAATGGTATTAAGGTCTTTAATTAATTTTAGCGGATCATTAACATATTCTATTTCTTTTATTTCTTTTATTTGTTTTAAATCATCTTTATTAATAAAATCATCTTCAACATTAATTTTATAAAGATATTCTTCTTTCTCTTCATCCCATGTACCCTTTAAAATAAGTTCATGAGATAACATATAAAATAATTTTAATGTTTCTAATCTTGACATATTTAATTCCCCGGCTTCAATAGCAGATCCAACGCTCTTTGGTCGTTTTAAATAAGAATCTCTTGTAGATACTAAATCCCATACTCTAAAAAAATAATTTCCTAAAATAACTTTAAGTTTTTTATCTCCAATATTATTTCTTATTTTTCTTGTTAATTTTATAGTTGATATAATTGAATCCCACCACCCAAAGCGTGTTACTTTTCCATGTGTTCCCAAACGAATAGAACTACCTGCTGCGTCAGAATAATCCTTAAGTTCATAAGTTAATCCATTTGCAGTAACATCATATGCCTCAGCTCCACCAGCAAATTTTGCGTTTTGTAAAATATAAGCCATTAAAACTTCACCCCTACCAACACCCTTTGGTTCAGTTATAAATAAAGTACTTAAAAAGGTACCTTTATTTAATACTTCATTTTTATATACATTATCATTTATCTCTGGGATTGTTTTGGTGGTATATTTTCCAATATATTCTAACATATCTTCTTTCCATTTATCCTCTTCTTCAGGTGTATTTAATTTTAATTTCATAGACGTTGGTCTATATACCATTCCTGGTGTTGTTTTTTCTTCAACAACCGCAGCCATATAGGTAAATAAATTATTTATAAATCCTATTGTAGATAATCCACTTTTTTCAATATTTGAAATAAATGATTTCCATTCTTTTTCTTTTCCGTTTTCTTTAAAAAATATATTTAATGAACTGGGTATTTTAAGGGTTAATTCTCTTTTTTCATCATCTTTAATATTAATCTTTTTTGTTTCTCTTTTAATTATTTTTTCCTTTTCTTCCTCAATATTATCTTTATATTTTTCTAATTGATATTCCCAAAAATCTTTATATTTAATTCCTAGTCGTGGAAATTCTGGTATTTCATAAGGCACCCAGGTTTTTGCTTTTCCTCTTTCCTTTTCCTTTTCTTTTTTTATATTTTCTTTTTTATTATTTATTATCTCTGATACATTTAATTCAATATCTTTTTCATTAAATATATCTTGTAAAAACTCTATTAAAAATTTTTGTTTTGAGGAGTGCAAATCCAAAATTTGTTCCCAATTATTAATAGGAGTTCTATAACTTTTATCGTCTACATAAATAATTTCATCTGTTGTAGGATCCAAAATTATTTTACCACCTAAATATTTTTTTAATATTTTTTTATATTCACCTTCAGGAATATTATCCATTGAAAGTTTGGTTTCATTCTCAAATAAAAGTGGATAAAATTTCATTTATAATATTTTTATTTTATATATCTAATAAAAAAGTTCCCTAATTTAGAGAACTTTTTGTTTATATAATAAATATTTAATATATGTTTTATATAATATCATCATTTGGGGTTTCTTCATATCTTTCATCTTGTTCAACCATTGAAATAACGGTTATAGTATTACTGTCATTTGAAGAAAATACTAATCTATCTTCACCAAGTTTAACATTATAATCTTCTATATCAAGTTTTGTAAATTGGGATTTAAGTATATCGATTGATATATCTGTTTTAGAACCAACTGATAATAAAAGTTCAAAAGCCTTACTTTTAGCAAATAATTTTCCGTCTTTATTTAAAAATTGCATGAATTTATAATCTTTATTTAAATCACATAAAGAATTTATTTTGCTAATATTTTCTTTAGCAAAATCAAATTGAACAGTTGGATCTATAGATGCAATTTTATTAAGAAATACATCATCACCAATATATTTAAATATATTTAATGATGTACATTCAATTCCAACCTTTAGACTATCATTTTTAAGAAGTATAGAAGTACCTGCATAATCCTTATCTGTATCAGAAAGTACTTCTTCATATTTAAACGTAACAGAAAATCCATCTTCGCCAAAATGTTCAAATACTTTTATAATATTTGATATATTATAAATTCCAACTTTTATTCTTTGGGAATCTTTTGATTTTTTTAAAACGAAACCGGCTTCATCAAATTTTATCTTTGAAAATTTAACAACACTACGTTCTTCATTATATGATTTTGCAATAAACTCTTTTGAATCATTGTCAATTTCAAGAAGAAGTGAATTATCAATAAGCGAAAAGATTTTAAGCCAGGATGTAAATGCTTTTACATTTTTTGCAGTAAATTCAATTTGTTTTGCCATTTAATTATTTTTTAATAGTGTTTTACTTTTTGTATTTTATGCATTAGAATAGACTAAGTTTTAGTCTCTTTTAAAATATTTAATTATTTTTAAATTTTAATAACCATGTTCTCTATCAAACTCACCCAAATACCTTTCTAAGATTCATCAATGCCATCGTCTTGTAAACTTAATTGATAAGTCGTAGCAAGGTCATCAGCTAGTTCTTCTGGATCTGCGTCGGTTTCCGAATTTCTAGAAATGATGTCCATATTTTGTGAATCGTTCATAATAGTATCTATTTCTTCTTCAGTATAACCTTGCCCTGCTAAATAATTTATAATAGTATAGATATAGTTATCCAAATTATTTTCCGGACCTGGTTCGGATCCGGACCAGTATATCAATTTTGCTATTTTTATTGGAAGTATTTTTTCATTTAAACCCTTTTGAATTAAGTTCATATTAAACTCATCATTTAATATATTATCTATTTCTAAATCACTATATCCTTTTCTAGTTAAATAAGAATAAATATTATTAATATAATTGTCTGGTAAAAATATTTTATGCATCTTAACCTCATCATAAGATATTTCTTCTATTTTTTCTTTTAATAATTTAGCTTTCATATCTTAAATATAATTTATTTTATATATCTTCTAAGCTTTTAAAACAATGTTTTATTTTTAAAATTTTTAGCCTTTTGTATATTTTTAATATTATTTAATAAATCACGATATATGTAATTTATATCACAATGATTTTTTGTTACTTCAAGGCTACATTCTTGATATTTTTTCTTAAGAGAAGGTTTAGACCAAATTTCATTCACCTTGTCAACAATTTCTGGTACGTTTGATAAATCTTTTTTAAGAAATAATCCATAATAATCAACATCAATATATCGCTGGTCTGTTTTTTTACCATATTTATGTACCCATGTATTTTCTGCCCAATGATAATCAAATAATGGTATACTTCCTACACCTATAACTTCACATTGTGCATATTCTATTGAATTACCATACGCATCGGCATCCAAATGATAAAAATCAGCACCGAATAATGATGTACTTAAACTCTCCATTCCTTCTGTATATTCATATGGTGGAAAAATATAAATATGCTCATAATCTCGTTTATCATTGTCAATTTCTAATCCATTGGCAAGTGTTTTTTTAGTAACCTCATAGATATTATTTCTTGGTATACGCTTTTTTACATCATCATAAAATATATGAACTGCTCCAATTGATCTTTCAACTCCTTTCATTTCAAGGAGTATTTTATTTTGTTTAGAATAAGGAAGAAAGGCAAATAATCGTTCAGGTTGTTTAAATCCTGCAAATCTTCCTAGATATGTAATTTTTTTATAATGTTTTTCTTTACGATATTTAATTAAATTATCAAAATTAAACCCATTAATAAGAGGAATATATCTATTCTTAATATCTTCACCGAATAAACTAATTAATTTTTTATAAAAAGGAGATGTAATACTAAAACTTACAATACCATCACATAATTTGCATATTTCAAAAAAATTAGCGTTACGACGAATAGAACCAATCTTATGATCATTTTGAAATAAAATTTTTTTTGTAGATAAGTCTTGAATAATTTTTAAGAATCCGTCAATTGCCCATTGAGAATGTTTAACCGATGGAACACTATTTATAAATACATAATCATATTTATCTAATATTTCACTATGTTTTGAAATATTAGATTTATTGATCATAATTGGATCTTTTTTAAATGATTGAAGTTTTCTTCGTGGCCATTTTTTATCATCAATTGTATATACGTCTGTTTTTATTCCTTGATCAATTAACCATGATGAAAGTTCACAACAATAACGTGTTATCCCTGCACCTTCAATACCTCTTCCTAATATTAAAGCTATTTTCATAATAATATATTTTTTATTTATATTTTTGTAATAAAATAAAGTTTTATAATAAAATTTTAATATGTATTATATTTTTTATTTTTCATAATTTATTCCTTAATATACATATTTCTTAAGTAAATCAACTACCTCTTTATGACCATATATTGAAGCCTCTTGTAAAACTGTATATCCAGATTTAGATTGTACATTTGGATCTACACCAACATCAAGCAACAACTCAACTATTTCTTTATGACCATTTCGTAAAGCTAATTCTAAAGCCGTATAACCAAGGCTACTTTGTATATTTGGATCTGCCCCTGTTTTAAGTAATATTTTAACTACCTCTTTATGACCTAATTCCGCTGCCCAATGTAAAGCTGTTTGACCTACATCATTTTGTATATTTAGATCAGCTCTATATTTAAGTAACAATTCAACCACTTCTTTATTATCACTGGAACAAGCGTACATTAAAGGTGTTATTTTAAGATTATTTTTTACATTTATATCAGCCCTATTTTTTAATAACAATTCAACCACTTCTTTATTACCTTTCCAAGCGTGTTTTAATAAATGCCGATTTTTTTCTTCTTGTGGCAGAAGTTCTATTTCCTTTTCAAGTTGCTCTTTAGACTTAGGCTTTAAATAATCTCTTATAGATTTTGAAATTAGATAGGTACTCATATTATATTATATTTAATCATTCTGTTCTTCGTTATTTATATTTTCTTCATAAGGATCTTCTCCGTCCCATACATATATACCGTTTACTTCATCAATGTCTTCTGTGTCAAATAAATTTATTGATGATGTATTTTTTGAAGAAACTCCTCTTTTTTCTGTTGGATCTTTAGCTTTATTAAAACTTTTTTCATTTTTAATTAACTCTTTTTCTTTAAAACGAAGTTCTTTTTTAAGTTTAATTAATTCATTTTTTGTATCTTCTAATTCATTTTTTGTAAATTTTTTAGAAGTCATTCCTTCTAATCTTTTTTGCACATTTTCTTCATAGGGTTTAAGAAATAAATCTATTTCAGCAATAGTTCTTCTTTTTTGTAAAACAAAAATTATAAATTCCTTTTTAGCCTCATTAAACGTTATTTCCTTTTTTAGATGATCTCTTTCATATAGAGTATTATAATATTTAAGTCTAAGAAGTTGCCACCTGTAATCATCTAAATACTGTTCTATTGAATCGTATACTAATACTTGGCTATCTTTTATAAAAACTGGATTTTCGGTTACTATTACCGAAAATATTTTTTCTACATATTTTTGTATATCTTCCCACTCATCTGTTTTTTTACCAATATACACAATATCAATAGTTACTTTTGTGTTTGAGTTATTAATAATTCTTATTTTTGATTCATAGCGAGTTATAAGATGATCAATTTTCTTAAGAACCGTTTTATATTTTAAAATAGGAGGAATTCCTCTTATTTTAATTCTATTTCCTTCTATATTAATATTTGATGTTATAATCCATGCCTTATCTAATCCCTTATACTTTTTTACTTTACCATTAAAATCCATAAAATATGGTTTAATGGATTTTATTTCTCCTTCTAAATATTTTTGAATATCTTCTAATTTACGCGGAAGTATTGTAGTTTTATATCCTACAGCAATGCCAACTATAGTAGTTGTAAGTCCAATTGGAATATCTAACCATAAAGGATCATAAGGACCCTCTTTTTCTTTTGTTATAAGATGTTTATATTTTTTAATTATTTCATTTATTCTATTATTTATTTTAACAGAAGTATAACGAGCTGCAGCAGGTTCTGGCGTAACCTCGGTTCCAAAAAATCCATATCCTTCAAGTATTTGATTTCCTGCACCAAAAGGTCTTGCTAACTTAGATATAGCAGATTGTAAACTCGCGTCTCCATGTGAATATCCTGATTCTATTGATTTTCCAACAAGAGTAAGAGTTTTAGAAAAGGATGTAGGAGCATTCATTAAAATATAACGCTGGACTGGTGTAAGTGCATCATAAAAAGATGGAATCCCTCTTGATGAAAGTACGTACAAAGAATAATCCCTAAATCTTGTATCTATAAATTTTGATATCGGAAGTCTTATTGTTTTTTGGATATTACTCATAAATTTTTTATTGTTTATATTATCTCTAATGTATTATAATTACAAAGTTTCATAATATACAAAACAAAACCTAAGATAAAAATATTTTATACAACATAAGGATATTGAACATAATAATTTTGTTTATAGGAGCAGCTAGTGCACTTATGCTCAAATTGAGGAGGCTCTGCAGTTATAACAATTCCTGTTGGACGCATCCATCCTTTTTGACAAACTGGACATTTTTCATCCATTGCTTGTTTTTCTATATTTCTGATTTCAGGCATAATAAAATTTATTTTTAATTTAATTCTTTTAGTTTATTTTTTAATTCCACGCGATTTTTTATTCTATTTCTTTTTCTAGAAATTCTTTTATAATAAGTTTTAAAATAACAAATTCTACATCCACAGTTTAATGAATGATTTTTATTTAAAGCGTTTGCACTTTTATAAACCCACCCAAAATGATCCCATATCTTTTTTCTTTTTTTAATATATTCCTTATCTTTATTTTTTAACATATTAAACTCCTTTTAACCAGTTTTTTCTTTTTTGAGTAGAAAAACCAAATGCTATATCTAAATATTTATTTGCACTTCTATCTTTAATAATTTGAAACAAAATTTTATTTTGCATTACCCACTCCCAGTCATCAATAGATAATGAACCAAGTCCTTTTAAATAATTTAACCCCGATATATTTTTATTTTTACCAAACTTATTAAATTCTTCTTTTGTATAAAAATATTTTCGACCATCTTTATGATTACAAACCATAAGAGGTGTTATTAATTTAAATAAGTTACCTTGTTCTATTATATTTGGAAACCATTTATAAAACAAATTTATTAATAAAGCACTAATATGATGGCCGTCTCCATCTTCATCACAAGCAATTATTATCTTATCATAAGAGGGTTTTTTATTTTCACCCGGAGTCAATCCCAAAATACTAATTATATCAAGAATTTCTTTATTATTACTTAAATCGGATAATTTTTTTGTATTTTTAACTTTTCCTTTTAGTGAATAAACACCTTCCTTTTCACTATTTCTTGCTTGTTTAATCGCACCACCCGCACTTAAACCCTCGGTTAAATATAATACTTCTTTTGACCGAGAAGCAGGTGCATATTTATCAGATATTTTTCTTTTTGAGGTTCTTTGTGCCTTTCTTATTTTTCTTATATTTTCACTATGTAATTTATCTTCAATTTTTTGAATAATATTAGAAGATATTTTAGAACCTTTTATTTTTCTTAATAATTTTCCTCTAAATGCTTCTTCAAGTATTTCTTCTATTTCAAATCTTGAAATAGCATATTTTGATTTATTTTGATCCGCAAATCTCATTAAAGTAGAGGGAACTTTAAGAGATATTAAAGTATTATAAAAATGATGAGCAAGATTATAATCAAAATAATTATTTAACCAATCATTTACAATTTTTTGATGTATTCCTGTACATTGTGATCCATTAATAAAAGAAATTGAACATGAATTTTCAAATCCTTCCCATAATATTATAGTTCCCCATTCTTTATTATCAATAGTGATAGAATCTTGTGGTAAAAAGCTTCTCGTTACTTCTATAGGCTCTTTTTTATCCTTGTATATAAATCTACCTCCTATATTTAATTTTTTAAGAGAGTTATCTAAAGAGATAATATAATTTTTAAAGGATAAATAAGTTTGAATTATTTCTGTGTCCCACTTAAAATTTGGAAAAACTATAGGAGATGGAATAAAAGATATAGTAGTTCCTAATTTTACATTTGGTGGTCTTTTTTCTTTTCTTTCCTCAACAACCCTAAAATCTTTCCATTTATAATAAACTAAATGTGTTCTATTTACAGTTGTTACTTCAAATTCTTCTGATAATATATTACATATTGATGCCCCAACACCGTGTGTACCTAATATAGATGTTGATGAATCAATAAAATTTGAACCAGCATGAAGTTCTTCAAATGCGGTTCTCACAACATTCTTTTTAGTTTTAGGATGTTTTGATGCAGCTTTATGAAAACCAGTACCTTCATCTGTAATTGTTATTCTATTTGTATCAAGATGTACATCAATAGTAATATTTTTCATCTTACCTTTCATTCTTTTTGCTTCATCAAGTGCATTTTCAAGAATTTCTACAATAAGATGCATAAAACCTGGAGACCAGGTTTTATCTTTTTGAATAAGCTTTCCATCTTGAATAATTGGAACTCTTTCGTCCATAGGAGAAACTTGACCAATATACATATTTGGTCTTAAGCGAACTGCATCCAATATATCAAGGGCTACAATTTCCTTTAAATGTTTTTGTTTAACTTTTATACTCATATATATTTATATGGTAATTTATTTTTTAGTTTTATATATTTTGAAAAAGGGGCAATATTACCCCTTTTTTCTTAAACTGCTTCAGCATATTCTTCTGCTAATTCCCAAAGCTTCATGTTATATTTTGTGTGTCGTGTTGCGTTTGTCATTCCACGGGTTACTGACCTACGACCAGTTTTTACTGATTTACGAAAATAACCTCCTTTTACCATTCTTTCTTGTACTATATTAAAAACACTCCAAAGATTATTTGGTTTATCTTCACCACGAATAGGCATAACTAAATCATTGGGATTATTAGTACGTATTATAAGTTTAGAATCAATAGTACCATCATCTTTAATAAATAACTGAGGTTCACGCATTGCCATTGCCCTTATCACAAATTCAGTTTTTTGATCTTCATTCATAGGAACATCTTGCCATTCTCGTATACGATTTTGAACCAAATTATAGTCTTGGGCTACTTTATCCATAAGTTCTATAATTTCCTTTGTATCAACACCAACATGACGAAATTTTACTGAAGACGATAAACCGGGTTTTGACACAACAATACCATTTGTACAAATTAATCGAAATAGGCCCATATAAAGTTTAGCTGAAGATTTACCATCATGGGAGTTATCAATAAGAGCCTGGGGTTTTACTTTGTCTCCATCAAAATCCATCCAACCAAGCTTTGGGTTTGATAGACGTATAAGGTGACGAGAAAAAACAGAAGAGCCGGATTGTTTTGCATAGTTGATTTCCCAACCAGCTGATTCAAAGGAATCAAGAAGTTTTTCTGTTGGAAGGAATGAATAACGATTTGAGCGAGAAGGATCGTTTGATGTTGCAAATGCAGCAGGAACATTTTTACGAAGATCTTCATGATTTTTAACTCGATAACCAACTGATGTTAGATTAGGTGCACTCATAATTATTAATTTTTATGTTTAGTATAAATTCAATACTAATATAACAAAAAAATTTGATATAATAAAACTTTTTTTATTAAAATTTGTTAATTAACACAAATTTAACAAAATTAAAAAAACTATCTAAAAAAATTACATAAAATACTTAAGTCTAAGGCCCTGAAAATATATCTTTAAAGGAAAAATTAAAATAGATTTTTTCCTTTACGTTTACTTGATTTAAAATTAAAATAAACAGTTTCTTTTTCTATTTTCTTTGAATTTAAACCTGGTTTACCTACCCCTAAATTATCTCTTAAAATTTTATAATTCCATTTATCTCCTAATTTTGATATTATATTTTCAGAAAATATATCAGTATATAATACTGGATTTGAAAGTTTTTTTATATTATTTATAAAATTTTGATGCTCAGTTAAAGAGAATGAATAAGTTCCAGAGTCTTTTTCAACATAAGGAGGATCTAAAAATATTAATGAATTTTTATCAAATAAATGAATAACGTCTTTATAATCTTTACAATGAAGTTCTATATTTTTATATAATAATTTAATATAATTAAATTTATTTTCATTAATATTTTTAGATGGATTTTTTCTTCCTATACCTCGATGACCCCAACCTTGATTAAAACCATGAGGACCAAATCTCATCATGGAATTAATTGCAAAGGTAGAAATAACCCATATAAAAAAACCAGACTCAATTGAATTTTCAAAGAAATATTTTTTATTTAAAGTATCTCTTGCTTTATAATAATCTTTTTTATTTTCTTTAGGATCACCAAATGACCATATTTCATTTATAATAGAATTAAGTTGATACCAATTTCCATATTTAAATGAATTATGAATTTTAAATACATTTATATCTTTTTCATTTAATATTATTTTAAGATCTGGATATTTTTGGGCGAGAAATAATGAAAAAACACCAGAACCTGCAAATGGTTCTATAAAGTAATCTTTAATATAAAAAGAGCTTATTTCATGTAAAGTTTTACAAAAACGAGATTTATTTCCAGGATAAGGTATAATATTGTACATATTTTATTATCTGTATTTAACTATCTCTTTATGATCATTTACTGAAGCCAATTCTAAAGCCGTATAACCAAGACTACTTTGTATATTTGGATCCACCTTTTGCGTCAAGCAACATTGCAACTACTTCTTTATTACCCCTTTTGGCTTGTTTTATTAACTCTTCATCCTTTTTTATTGGGATAAAAGTTCTATATCTTTTAAAATCTGCTCTTTAGTCTTAGGTTTTAAATACTTATATATTTTAGATTTCATTTATTTCTTTTTAAATAAGAACTTAATGATTCACTTACTATTTTTTTAATTATATAATGCTCTTTTAAAAAACCCTTTCTTTCCATCATCTGTTGAATTTCCTTTGCTTTTTCCCAATCTTCATTATCAATAGCCACATTTAATTGATAATTAAGTTCTTTTTTACCCATACCGGCCAACTTTTTTTCTTTTGGTTCAGGCATTTTCATAGCTGGATCTTCAATAGGATAATCTTCAGTTTCTACATATTCCTCCTCTTCCTCATATCCAACATCATCTAATTTTCTTTCAACTTCTTGTTTTCTATATTCCTCAAATTCATCTTGTATTTCTTTTACTGCTTGTTCAATAATAGAAGCAGGTTCCTTTTTATTTAATAATATTTTATTTACTACCTCAACAAATTGTTTTGCTTGAAGATTTATAAGTTTTCCAAATACAAATTCTCTTATATTAGGAATATCTCTTGCTCCTGGAATATCTTCAATTACTTTATTAATATAATTTCTTATATCTCTAGCTACATAAGGACCATATCTTATATCTTCTTGTTCATCGGCTAAAGTATCAGTAGCCTTTAGAATTTTCTTTGCTCTCACTGGATCAGCATCAATAGCTCCTGACGCTATTAGTTCATATATACCTTTAATAGTTTCATGAATTATCATTACAAGATCCATTACTCTTGCTTTTATCTTAGGTTCATCATTTTCTTCATCCCACTCAGTTTCCATTGTATTTGCCATTTGTGGCATATTTTTCATCATATCACTAAGATCTATACTTTCATCCCAGTCAAATTTTCTATTTAATTTTAAAAAAGTAAGATATAAATCAGGAAGATCTTTGCTGCCTGTAATTTCTTCTATCTCTTTTTTAGCATATAATATCATATCATGCACATTCTGTGCCTCCCCTTGCATAATATTATTTATAAGCTTTCTTTTATCAATATCTGGTTCTATTCCAAGGTCAAGTAAATCATCATCAATTTCTTCTTCTTGTTCTTCTTCCTCTGGATCAGCTATCATCTTTTGTGCCATTTCCATTTTTTCTTCATCATCAGGGCTCACTATCTTTACATCAAGTTTTACATCTTCTATAAGAGCACCATAAAAATGTTTAATTATTTGTATACCAAGCTCTGTAAGTTCATCTTCATATCCTCTTTGAATATTCATTATCTTATGAATTAACTCACCCATTTTTCTTTTATCTCCAAGGGTTGGACCAGAAACACCGTATTCCTTTTTAGCCTCACCTCTTACTTTTTGAATATATTCTTGTGGTAAATTTAATTTAGCTTCAAATATTTTTCTTTTCATTATATCAACTGTTATTTTTCTGAAGCCTTTTTATATTTTTTTAAAAGGTCTTCAATTGTTGCCTTTGGAGTCAGATTTACTGCTTTTGGTTTTGGGGTAACCGAAGGTCTGTGTCTTGGAATAGGACTAGGACGAGATGGCCTAGTTGTTGGCTTAGTTTTTGGTTTTGTTATAGTTTCTCTTTCTGGTTCATCCGGTTTTTGTTCTCTTTTTCTTTCAGACTCTACCGATATTAAGGTTTCTCTTACAAGTTTCATATTTTTATAATTTATTTTATATATTTATTTTATATTTATTTTATAGTTCAGCACCATATTTCTTAAGTAAATCAACTACCTCTTTATGACCATTTTCTGAAGCCCAATATAAAGCTGTTTCATCCCATTTATTTTGTATATTTGGATTTGCTCCAGCATCAAGCAACAATTCAACTACTTCTTTATGACCATTTATTGAAGCAAAATGTAAAGCTGTTTCATCCCATTTATTTTGTACATTAGGATCTGCTCCAGCATCAAGCAACAACTCAACTACCTCTTTATGACCATGCATTGGAGCCGGATGTAAAGCTGTTTTACCATATTTATCTCGTACATTCGGATCTGCTCCAGCATCAAGTAACATTTCAACTACTTCTTTGTTACCTTTGCCAGACTGTTTTATTAATTCTTTATCCTTTCTTTCTTGGGATAAAAGTTCTATATCTTTTAAAATCTGTTCTTTAGATTTAGGCTTTAAATAATCTTTTATGGATTTAGATACCAGTTTCATTCTTTATACTTTATTTTAGCACCATATTTCTTAAGTAAATCAACTATCTCTTTATGATCATTGATTAAAGCCGAATGTAAAACTGTTTCACCATATTTAGATTGTACATTCAGATCTGCACCAGTCTTAAGCAACATTTCAACTATTTCTCTATGGCCCTTGATTGAAGCCCAACGTAAAGCTGTATGTCCAAATTTATCTTGTACATTTGGATCTACACCAACCTTAAGCAACATTTCAGCCACTTCTTTATGACCATTTACTGAAGTTAATATTAAAGCTGTATTACCTGATTTATTTTGAACATTGGGATCTGCTCCAACATCAAGCAACATTTCAACTATCTCTTTATGACCTCTTGATGAAGCCAACAGTAAAGCTGTATTTCCTAATTCATCTTGTACATTAGGATCTACTCCAGCATCAAGCAACAATTCAACTATCTCTTTATGACCCTTTGTTGAAGCCCAATGTAAAGCTGTATATCCATTTTCGTTTTGAACATTCGGATCTGCTCCAGCCTTAAGCAACATTTTAACTATCTCTTCATGGCCATTCCATGAAGCAAAATGTAAAGCTGTTTCACCCCATTCATTTTGTACATTCGGATCTGCTCCAGCATCAAGCAACATTTTAACTACTTCTTTGTTACCTTTTTTGGTTTGTTTTAATAACTCTTCATCCTTTCTTTCTTGGGATAAAAGTTCTATATCTTTTAAAATCTGTTCTTTAGATTTAGGCTTTAAATAATCTTTTATGGATTCAGATATAAGTTTCATTCTTTATATCCTTTATAATATTTTATTTAAATAATTATGTGGAACACTTGAATCGTCTTTAAAATGAGCAGCTTCAATACTTCCATCCACTTTTATAGTTATACCAATCATTGATCTTTTATCACTAATGGGTTTTGTAAAATCATATATAAAATATTGGGTTGCTGCTAAATCTACATAACTATCCCATTGGGATTGAGATGTAGTAATACACCATGATCTTGAACCCAATTCCTCTGATGCGTTAAAATCTATAGGACGAATAATCATTACATCTTCATCATCATGTATAATTTCTGCATTTATATTTTCTTTTTCAATTTTATTTTTTAATGTTTCATTATTAAATTCTCCCTCTAAATTTTCTATAAGAGCTTTAGTTTCATTATAAAGAGTTTTTGAATCTTTAAATTTTCCTCCTTTTTTAGAATAAAAGTTAATTATTTGTTCAACGTGTTGAATATTTAATTCTATAAGTTTTCTAAGATCCTCAGTGGCATGTTTTCTAGCATTTGAGGGAATAGCCTTTATCGCCCTATTAACTTTCATTTCAATATTAGAACCTTGTATATAATCATAAAGATCTTCTAAAGTTTTAAATTGGGTAATTGGAGGAATTTTACCCTTATATTTTTTTAACATACTATACACTTCCATAAGAGCTTCCCATGTTTCATTATCTTTATAAAGCCACTTAGTAAATATTCCAATATAACCCATTTTATTATCAGATGCTAAAATGGATTTAAGTTTCTGAAATCGTTCATCTGTTTCAGGAATATTTTGTTTTTGTAAGACTGAGCGTGCCTGATTCATATTTTCTCTTATATAAAATTTTGTACTATAATTATTTGTTATAATATTATGCTCAAATAAAGTTTCTGATACAAGTTTAAACATTTTTATTTAGTTATTTTAATTTAATATTTTATAATATTCTGGATCTATAAAATATTTTCTTTTTTCTATTAATTCACACTCTATATGTAAATTATTAATTTTTTGACTTAAATATTTTTCTAATTCTCCATTTGTTATTTTTTTATCCTTCTTTAATTTATGTATTACTTCTTCTGGTATTTCATCATAAACTGATAAATTATAAAACCAATTTTTAAATTCTTCAACTGTCATATAATAAACTTATTTTAAATATGTTTTGCATAAGTAAAATTAACTAACTAAGCTTTCATATAAAAATAAATATTTTATTTATATATTAAAGATATTTTTACTTTATTTAACATTAAAATACTTCATCATTGTCCTTAATAGGTGATTGTAATCACTTGACGTTGCTTCATCTCGAATTGTTTCCCAATCCATATCATTTTCTAAAGCTACTATTTGCGCTACCCCAAGTATATAAAATGCATTACCATCTTTTCCTGTGAGTTGTAAAATTGGTTTAGTTTTTTCTTCTGACATAAATGTATTTTTAAATTATGATACTAATATAACAAAAAAAGTTGACATAAAAAAATTTCTTTGACTTTTTGTCTAAAAAAGTGATTTTGCTTTTGGATTCTTGGATCTCCAGTTCTCGAAGTCCCAGGTAAGCGAGTCATGACAGATGATGTTCCGG
>PWLF01000269.1 GCA_003559475.1 Bacteroidales bacterium | reverse complement strand
TTAGCGAAGCATACAGATTGCTTAAACCGGGAGGAGATTTTGTATTTTCAGACCCTATGCAAACAGATAATTGCGATGAATCTGTTTTAGAACCTGTTTATAAAAGAATAAATTTATCATCACTGGCTTCACCATCTTTTTATAAAAATGCATGTAAGAAACAGGGATTTAAAGAGATGAATTTTGAAGAATTACAAAAACATCTGATAATTCATTATTCTAGAATTCTAGAGGAGACAGAAAAAAAAGAAAAAGACCTTGATGGGCATGTTTCCAAAGAATATATTGAAAATATGAAAAAAGGTTTAAATCACTGGATAAAAGGAGGAAAAGATAATAATCTTACATGGGGAATTTTTCATTTTAAAAAGAGTTAATGATTAATTTTTAATAACTTTGTAAGTTTTTTTTAATAAAGAAAATAATAGTAATTAATTTAATAATTTTATAAAAAAAATAAAATATGAATAACATAGATAAGATTGATGAAAAAATGCAATATAAGGTAAAAGATATTAACCTTGCGGATTTAGGCAGGGATGATATTCGTTTGTCAGAGCATGAGATGCCTGGATTGATGGAATTTAGAAAAAAATATGGTAATGAAAAACCTTTAAAAGGTGCCAGGATTACCGGCTCACTTCACATGACAACTCAAACAGCCATACTAATAGAAACATTAACAGCTCTTGGTGCCGATGTTAGATGGGCCAGCTGTAATATTTTTTCAACTCAAGATGAGGCTGCTGCTGCTATAGCAAAAACCGGCGTTCCTGTTTTTGCATGGAAAGGAGAAACTTTGGATGAGTACTGGTGGTGTACTGCACAAGCATTGTCTTTCCCGGGTGGAAAAGGCCCGGATTTAATTGTTGATGACGGTGGAGATGCAACTCTTATGGTTCTTCTTGGGCTTCAAGCTGAAAAAGACCCCTCAATTCTTGATAAAAAACCTGAAGCATGGGATGAAATAGCTTTGTTCAAGAGATTAAAATCTATCCAGGAACAGGATAAGGATAAGTGGCATAGAGCAATTAAAGATTTGAAAGGAATATCTGAAGAAACAACAACAGGTGTTCATAGACTTTATCAAAGAGAAAAAGAAGGTACTTTGCCTTTCCCTGCAATTAATGTTAATGATTCTGTTACAAAATCCAAGTTTGATAATAATTATGGTAACAGGGAGTCTTTGATTGATGGTATTAAAAGAGCTACAGATGTTATGATAGCAGGTAAAACAGCTGTTGTATGCGGATATGGTGGCGTTGGTAAAGGTTGCGCGCAAGGACTTGCTGCTTTTGGTGCTAAAGTTGTTGTTACAGAAGTTGACCCTATATGTGCCCTGCAGGCTGCTATGGAAGGATATGAAGTGAAAACCATAGAAGAAGTCCTCGACCGTGGTGATATTTATGTTACAGCTACAGGAAATAAAGATGTTATTACTGTTGATCATATGAGCAAAATGAAAGATAAAGCTATTGTTTGTAATATCGGTCATTTTGATAATGAAATCCAAGTAGAAAAGCTTGAAGAGAGCAAAAATGTTAAGAAAAAGAATATTAAACCTCAAGTAGATGAGTTTGTTTTTGATGACGGCCATTCAATAATTCTTCTTGCTGAAGGAAGGCTTGTGAATCTTGGTTGTGCTACGGGACATTCATCTTTTGTTATGAGTAACTCTTTTGCTAATCAGGTACTGGCACAAATAGATTTATGGGAAAATAATCGTAAACCGGGTGTATATTTGTTGCCTAAAAAACTTGATGAAGAGGTAGCTTTAGCACATTTAAAACATTTAGATGTAAATCTTTCTAAAATGACAAAAGAACAAGCTGAATATATGGGACTACCGGTTGATGGTCCATATAAAACTGAACATTACAGATATTAATTTTATAAAAAAGCTCAGGATAATAATGACTACTTTTGTAGTTGTTATTATCCTATATAAATTATTAAAATTTTAATTAAATAAAAGTATTAACTAAAAATTATTAAGAATATGCCTTATTTATTCACATCTGAATCTGTTTCAGAAGGACATCCTGATAAAGTTGCAGACCAGATTTCTGATGCTGTACTAGATGCTTTATTAAAAGATGACCCTGAGTCAAAGTGTGCAGCAGAAACTTTTGTTACCACCGGTCTTTGCCTTGTTGGAGGTGAAATTAGAACTAAAACTTATGTAGAAGTAAAAGATCTTGCAAGAGAAGTAATAAGAAGAATTGGTTATACTAAACCTGATTACAGGTTTGATGCAGATTCTTGCGGGGTTCTTACAGCTATTCATGAACAGTCTGCTGATATTTATCAAGGAGTTGACAGAGAAGTAGAAGAGGAGCAAGGAGCAGGTGACCAAGGTATGATGTTTGGCTTTGCTACAAATCAAACTGAAAACTATATGCCACTTCCTCTTGATATTTCTCATAGATTAGTTCAAGAACTCGCAGCAATTAGAAAAATAGGAGGGGAGATGCCATATTTAAGACCTGATTCTAAAGCTCAGGTAACTTTTAAGTATGATGACAATGATCAACCGATTGGTATTGAGACAATAGTAGTATCAACCCAGCATGATGATTTTATAAAACCTACAGGAAGTTGCGAAAAATCAAGAATGAAAGCAGATAAAGAAATGCTTGGTAAAATTGAAACTGATGTTGAAAATATATTAATTCCCAGAGTTAAAGCAACTTATCCAAAAGAGATACAAAAGTATTTTGATGTAAAATATAAGTTATTTGTTAATCCTACAGGAAAATTCGTAATTGGTGGTCCTCATGGTGATACAGGATTAACAGGAAGAAAAATAATCGTTGATACTTATGGCGGTTTTGGAAGACATGGCGGTGGAGCTTTCTCCGGAAAAGATGCCTCAAAAGTTGATAGATCAGCAGCTTATGCAGTAAGACATATAGCTAAAAATATGGTAGCCGCGGGGATTGCTGACGAAGTTGAAGTGCAAGTAGCTTACGCTATAGGTATTGCAGAACCTGTCTGACTTTTTGTATCAACTAAAAGACCTAAGGTTAAGCTCAGTAATGAAGAGATTGCTGAAAAAGTGAAAAAGATTTTTGACCTTAAACCAAGCGCTATAATAAAAAGATTTGGATTAAAAAACCCAATCTATGAGGAAACAGCAGCGTATGGACATATGGGTAGAAAACCCGGAAAAAAGGTCGTATATATTAATGGTACAAAAAAAGAAGTTGAAACCTTTACATGGGAAAAACTTGATTATGTTGATAAAATCAAAAAAGAATTTGGTCTTTAAAACATAATAAAGAACTGTTTTAAATATTTTAAATTATCTCCTTTATTATTATTTATGTTGGAGGTTTTTAATAAAAAAAATATTTGAGACAGTCTTTTTTGTTTTTATTATAAAAAATATTCAATTATAGTAGGTTGTAAAAGATTACAATCTTAAAAAAGGTTTTTATTGGAAGCTAAAAAATATTTTTAATTATAAAAAATAAGATTTATGAGTAAAGTTTTAGGAATAGGAAATGCACTTGTTGATACAATGGTGAGTTTGGATAGTGACGATTTTTTAAAAGAACTTAATCTTCCGAAAGGAAGTATGCAATTAGTAGATAGTGAAGATGCTCAAAAAATTGCTAAAAAATGCCGTAATTTCAATAAATCTATGTCAAGCGGAGGTTCTGCTGCAAATACTATTCATGGTCTTGCTAAACTTGGTGTTAAAACCGGTTTTATAGGAAAAGTTGGAAATGATGAACTTGGAAGTTTTTTTGTTGAGGACTTAAAATCAAGTGGGATTGAACCAAATATTTTATCTGGAAAAAGCAATAGTGGTAATGCTCTGGCTTTTATTTCTCCTGACTCGGAAAGAACGTTTGCTACTTATCTTGGTGCAGCATTGGAATTAAGTGAAAATGATCTTAAAAATGACTTTTTTGAAGGATATGAATATGTTCATATAGAAGGTTATCTTCTTCAAAATCATAGTTTGTTGCAGAAAGCTTTGGAATTAGCTAAAAATAATAAAGTTAAAGTCTCTCTTGACCTTGCCAGTTTTAATGTTGTTGATGACAATCTTCAAATTTTAAAGAGTTGGGTTAAAGATTATGTTGATATTTTATTTGCCAATGAAGATGAAGCAAAATCTTTTACCGGCAAAGAACCTGAAGATGCTTTGAATGAAATAGCGGATAATTGCGAAATAGCTGTTGTTAAAATTGGCAAACATGGGTCTTTAATAAAAAAAGATAATGAAGTTGCTAAAATTAAGCCTGTAAAAGTTGATGCTATTGATACTACAGGAGCTGGAGATGCTTATGCTGCAGGATTTTTATATGGATTAGTCAATAATCAAGGAATAGAAAAGTCTGGAAATATAGCGTCTGTTTTGGCTGCTAAAGTAATTGAAGATATCGGCGCCAAAATGAGCGATAATAAATGGCAGGAAGTCTATAAGTTTATTAATGATTGAGAGATATTATAACTCCATGTTTTAAAATGAGATTAAGAAAAAAAATTGTGCTATTTTTTATTTTTTGCTCAATTAACTTACTTGTTAAAGCTGAAAATAAAAGAATAGTTTCTTTGACGCCTTCGCTTACAAATATGGTATATTTGCTTGACGGGCAAGATAATATAGTCGGTTCTTCGGCTTTTTGTGATAAAGCAATAGAAGAGGGTAAAAAGGTTGTATCTTCACAAATGAGCGTAAATATTGAGAAAATTTTAAATATAAATCCCGATTATATAATTACTACAAAGCTAACTTCATATAAAGATATTGAAAGATTAAGGTTGACAGGACTGAATGTTAAAGTTTTTGATGTTGCCTCTTCTTTTGATGAGTTATGTGATCAGTTTATTCAAATTGGAAGCTTGATTGGTAAAAAAAATCATGCAAAGACAATTATTGATAATCAAATCAAAAGACTTAATAAACTTCAGAGTAAGATTGTTTATAATGATAAACCGGAAATATTTATGCAATTAGGGGTTAAACCTTTATTTACAGTGATTTCTGGGACTTTTATGAATGACTATATATCTTTATCAGGTGGTAAAAATATTGCTTCTGATTTTAAGCGTGGAACAATTACACGTGAAAATGTTCTTATTAGAGACCCTGATGTTATTATAATTGTGATGATGGGACTGACAGGCGAAGAGGAAAAACAAAATTGGAAAAGATATTCTAATCTTAAAGCGGTAAAAAATAATAAAATCTTTATTATTGATGATGATAAGGCGTGTAGTCCTACTCCGGTTACTTTTGTTGATACTTTAGAAGAAATTATTGGATTGATTTATATGTAAGAAGATGTAAAGTTTCACCACGTTGTTGAAGGTTTTTCTTCTCTCTTTGTGAAGTGAAGCGTAGCGAAACGGAACAAAGAGAGAAGAAAGCGCCCGAAGAAAACTTGTTTTATTATTTTTGTTTCC
>PWLF01000161.1 GCA_003559475.1 Bacteroidales bacterium | reverse complement strand
ATCTTTTCGAAATTCTCGAAGAAATGGGTAAATTATATGAGGAATTATATGAAGGTCAGTTTTTTGCTGCCATTACAGATCAATATGCATTTTGCGCCGAAGAACCCACAAATTTATCCTTAAGAATGCAGGGGGTTGAATATACAATTAATGATTTTGACAGAATGATGTTTGATGGTGAAAAAAATATGGCAATTTGGATAAATGTAACGGACACAGGAAATACTGCTACGGTTTCTGTAAAGGGCGGGGGTAATGTACCATTAAATTGGTGGAGTATTTGGCCAAAATTTCACCATTGTTACTTGGCCTCTGAGGGTTTAACATCATTTACTGCCTGTGCATTTAATCAAATATTGTTCTCCGATCAGATGTTTTTTGAACGTGCTGATGATCTTGTAATTAAAGGAAAAAATAATTCAAGTTTAACGATTAAGAACGATGTTTTTAAAATCTCCCTTGAATCAAGTATTGATTTTGGTGGTGAATATATCTTGCTAGATCTATCTAACCAGGCTGTTGGATTTCAAGCGAAGTTAGGCGGATCAGCAAGTTACATTGTTAAGCCTGGAGTTGGGTTGCATTTTAATGCTACTTTATTTTTGAGTGGTGAATATGCTGGTTATTGGTATTTTTATTTAAGTCCTTATGCTGAAGTGGGAATTAAAATAGGAACTCCTGACGCTTCAATTGATTACGCAAAATCTATTTTTTATGGGTGGACTAATTATGGTTACTATAATAATCCTTTTGGTTTTGAAGGTCGTTATTTTGGCGGCAACTATGAAGCGGAATTAGGGGTTGGGGTTGCTAGCATTGGCATCACTGGCGGTATTACCAGAGCATGGCCTCGTGAAGGAGACCCTGATACAGAGTGGAGAATTTTTCAAACAGGGTATAGTCTTGGAGTTGGACTTGAATCATTTGGACCTGCGGTGGGGATAGCTGTTGAAGGAGGAGAACTTCATTTAATGAATTCAAGCCCTGTTATAGAAACTAATCAAAGAACATGGTCGAATATAATTTCTAATTGGGTGCTTATGATAATCAGTTTTAAATTATAATAGTTTATGAAGGGAAAAAAATACAAAGGTTCATACTTAGAAATTGTTTTCTTAATTGCTTTTTTGTTTTCAATCTTTTCATTTATGTATCTTCATGAGGTTCGAGAAAAAAAAGTTTTGTCCGATGAGCTTTACTTTATATATAAGCAAAATTTTATTTCAAATGTAGAATTTGATGGAATAATAAATAATATAGATAGATTTCAAGGTAATAATAGTATTTGCTATGATTTATATTTCAATCTTATCAGTATGACCGTTGATAGTTCTAATATCATTAGGAATAATGCTTTATTGGATTTTGATTTAGATGCTCCCGGAATTTCCATCAAGATACCTTATAGTGTTATAAATGATGGAAAGTTTAAGAAGGTAAATAGGATTCATTTTAATAAGTATAATAACAGAAAAATCCTGCTTTTAGGAGTTAAAGGAGATTCCCTTGATGTTACTTCTTTTTTTATTGGATTGTCTAATTCAGAAGCGAATAGTTGTTTAAAAAATTTAAAAGACCTTGATTAGGTAGTTAATTCTAATGAGACGAATTTAATTATGAAAATAAATAATAATCAAAGCAGCATAGGGGATTACATTAAACACCCCTATATAAAAGTAGGTTGTTTTATGTATATTGTAGCAATGATATTCTTTATTTTTTTTTATATACCAATTGACAAAAAAAGAGGTGCCAAAAGTTCAGAAATTTTTTTTTTACACAAGCAAAACTTTCTAAATGTAGTTGAATTCAGAGGTGATATATTGAGCATTGAGCAATTGGGTTCAAGGTATAGATCAAGGGTATCAATATGTTTAAAACTTAAAACGATAATTGTTGACAGTAATCAAATTATAGACGGTAATCAATTCTTTAGGTTGGATAGTCAGGTTACTAATATTTTATTGTCACCCTTGTATGAATTAAGCGATAAGGAAAAATTACACAATATGAGTACGGTTCATCTTAATAGAAACAATAATGGGAAATTAAAGCTTTATAGTCTTGAAGGAGACTCAATGGATGCAAGTAGAAATCTTAATGCGGTTTTCAATACAAAGACTAATGTACATTGTAGGGATTTTGTAAAGTAGATAAAATTGCTGCTATGAATGCATATTGTTAATAGAGCAATAATTGAATATTTGCTTAATAAAATAAGAAATATAAAGTCGAAAAACAGCAAAAAATAACAATTAGGGATTAAAATACAATGGGTTTGCGGAAACTAAATTTCATTATCGAGTCATTGCCCGCCATTACGACGGTTTCTCCCAGATTCGGAAGTGTTATACATTACAGTCAATAAAAAAAATAGAAATGAAGCTATTGAAAATCCTCCGGCCTCTGGAAGCCCTGTTGTTTTGCACCTTTTTTTGTTACTCTTTTTTTGCATTAACTACCACAGCATCCGCTCAGTCCCCGCCCGACACCGCCTTTTACCAACTCTCCGATGCCACCGGCTACGCCGACCAGTTGCAAGCCCACCACCTGGACAGCCTCAATGCAGCGGCTTTGAGCCTGCGGGAAGCACTGCCTCAGGAGTTCCAATCCGACTTCGGCGTCTACGATCTCGGCTTTTATCACCACCACACCGCCTACGAGGGCGGCATCCCCGATGTCATCACCAAGGCCATCGCCAACCGCGTCACTCATCCCTACTACCTGCTGTTTGGGAGGGAGCTGGACAATGAAGGTAAGTTGAAGAAAGTGTGGGTGGAGATGGAGTTGCCGGAGGGGGGGTATTTTTCTTGTGTGGAAACTTCAACTTTTAATTTTACCAATAGCATAATTTTAAAATTAACCGTTCAAATTGGGAATCCGGTTCAGTTAAGCAATCAAATGTTATATAGTGGGATCATTCGTGCAATCAGTACATTTGAAGAGTTACTATATGAATTATCTATTTGTTGTGATTTAGGATTTAGGAGTCTTTCCTCCTGTAACTTTTGTATTTTCACAGAACAAGAATTTTATAGTATTCTGGAATTAACTGAATTTAATTTTCACCCTATTCAAATATTGAGTAAAGATTCCTTAAATTTAAATCCAAATCATTTTGGTGTCGAAATCCTAATTAACAATCAAACTTTTGATTTAGATAATGAGTTAAATACTTTAGACTCAATTATCGGTATATTTGATTCTGAGTTAAGCCTAAAAATATTCGCTATTGACTATGATAAGAATTGTGAAAATTTTCCTGAAGTAATTGAGGATTTTCATTCAATTGCCACAAACGAAATTGGAATTATGATTATTATTTATAGTATAACCGATTATGAAGGATTACTTGGCTGGAAAATGGTAAGTTATGATGAAGATTTCTTACCCTTAGAATATTTGTCAAGTAGGGATATAACATCACGATCATTTAATAGCAATGATTCATGCTACTTTTTCGATACTAGCAATAATTTTATTTATAGTGAACAATGCAATAAAGAAACATTGCCTTTGGGAATTATACATAATTATATGGGTTTTCATTTTAATCTTGAGTTTATTTTTTCTGATCCAATTATTACCCCACAAACTTTGGTTGCCATGGATGATACAAGAAATCCTTCAGGTGGTTTTTTAATGTTCGGAAATACAAAAGAACCACTTATAAATAAAGTATACAGTTTATCAAAAGATGATATTCACGCTCGACTTAGTCAAGTTATAAAATCAAATCAAGGGAACCCTACGTTAGGAGCTTTTGATTACCATGGGGTTTTTATAGGTCCAATATTATCACTATATACAGGTAGTGATGGTTTTAACGCACCCTTTGATTTTTCAACTAAAGATTGGTTTTTAAATCGCCAAAATTTTTTGTTTTTAACTTCTTTAAGTGATGTAACTGTCGGTCATAATTTTAGGAACATGGGAAATTTTTTGTGGGGTGCCACAACCTATATAATGGGCGTCCCTGAAGTCGTTGCAATAGGTGGGGCCCATATCTACGCTCTTAAAAATGAAGGTGAATTTGATTCACCAGATGACATTTTTGCCATAAAATTGGGCAGGCAATACGCAAGAGAAGTTGGGTTTAGAACAATTTATGGGGGTAAAAAGAATATTTTTAAAAGGTAAAATTAATGATTCACAAAAAAAAAAAATTCCTGAAATTAATAGATTTCATTCAAAATTCCTACCTGTGGTTTTTAGCTATCTTTTTTATAATCATTAATAATACTAAATACTTTTGGGAGGTTTGGCCTTTCGTTAGTCTGTTAGCTATTCTTATCTACTTTGGTTTAATTATTTTCCTAATTATTTACCCTCTTTTATTACTTTATTTTTTCATTCGAAAAAAAATGATTTTTAATACTTTTCTTCCGATGGGGTTAATTTTTTTATCTGGCATACAGTTGGTTATTTACGGCTATGACCTTATTTGTTGGAAGAAATACATAGAAGAACCAAAAGTTATCCTAACAGCCCAAGCTAAATTCCGTGGAGATCGGTCGCTAATACTATTTAAAGACGGTTTGTTTATTGACCGATATTATAGCATTTATCGAGTTGATCATTCTGGAAAATATTACTTTAATAAGGACTCAATCAAATTTGAGTACGAAGATATGAATATGTTAAATCCACCTATTGATTTTGCTATTCTCGAGCCAGATTATGAAGCGTCCATTTACCTGAATTGTTATTTTAAAAAATCCTGGCAATCTGAATCTTACAGTCAATTTCTTTTTGATGTTAAATACATTGATTCTTCCTATTTTTTTATTGCTGGGGAAATTAAATGATGTTTTTAATTTTTTTTTATGTTAATTATAAACTCCCACTTCATTCCAACATCTCAGATAGCTTTAATGGTGTCCCCTTAGGCCTGCGGGAAGCCCTGCCGGTGGATTACCGTTCCGACTTCGCCGTCTATGATCTCGGGTTCTACCATCACCACAGCTCTTACGAGGGCGGCATCCCCGATGTCATCACCAATGCAATCACCAACCGCGTCACTCATTCCTACTTCCTGCTGTTTGGGAGGGAGCTGGACAATGAGGGTAATTTGAAAAAGGTGTGGGTGGAGATGGAGTTGCCGGAGGGGGAATTCTTGGCGTGCCTTGATCCTGCCCAAAAGAACTTTCATGCGCATATGGCCGGAACTTTTTTAAATGGCCCGGCAATTATCGGAAAAAATGACAGTTATCAATTTAAGGAACAGGTAAAAGCTGCCGTCGGATATCTAAGTGGCATATTTGCCGAGTTCGAAATTTGCTGCGATCAGGGAAGCGGATTCCGGTCGTAAACCCCCAACCAACCCCATCTTGTACAGTAAGAACCTCAGTTTGATCTTTGCATAAAAAGATTATGAGCGAAAAGAAACGAAAGGCGCATGTTCTTTCCTGGCAAAGCAGTGGGCTT
>PWLF01000028.1 GCA_003559475.1 Bacteroidales bacterium | reverse complement strand
GAATCACTCTCCCTCTGTCCACTACCACATTCGAACGACCCGAATCCCTTACATTTAGGGTTATAGGAAGACCTTTCATCACCTCCTCAATCAATCTCCAATCACGAACGACTAATCTTTGGTCTTCCAGTATAGAGTTATCAACGCTCCTGGCTTCAAGAATGCTCAAGCTACTTTCGCGAACGCTTAATCTATGATATGGAATACCAGAAAGTCTATGGGATTCGCCAAATACCCGATTTGCATAATGATATTCCGCAAGCCCTGCGATTCTAATTTGATCTAACCTTGGACTTTTTTCCTCTGACCAGTTGTCAACCCACTCGAAAGCAAGAACCGAAAACTCATTAGCATTTGCGATGAACTTGCAATCAGGAGTAGAAAAATAAGCGCCCTGTGCCCTTATCCGACCCGCCATCGAGTGACGATAAAACTTGGCCTCAGTCGTTCCAGGAGAAACTTTTAAAAAGCACCTTCCGTAGTCCCCTCCGTAAGATCCGGAACAGTAATTGACTCTTCCCCCTGTCAAAATCGAAATTTCTTTAGCCTTGCAGGGCAAGAGGTCCAACTTCTCTAGCTCATCAAGTAGTTCTTTGGCACGCCCCTGGTATGAAGCGATATCCTTTGCTAGTCGATATTGTCTGACCTCTTCCCCAAGTCTCCTTAAATCCATCGATTTTTGCCCGTCAATCATTCCGCATCGCCTTCATCCGTCGAGCATCTCCGTGCTACTCCCGACTGAGCCGGTGGTTGCCAAAATAAACGTTTGCTTTGCATGCACCAGTAACTATTTCTTCTCGGCTACACTGAACCGGCGACGGGTGCGCTTTTGAAGGCCCGGGCCGGTAACCACTCCACTGAAATCAGACATATCTCCACTTCGTTAGCGCCTTGAAGATTAAAGAAAAACAACCAGGGGCTGTTGCGATGAGTGTTGACACACAGGGCGTCGGAAAAACTCATCTGAACCATGGGGATTAATCAGCTGGTGAACAATGACTGTATTTTCTCAGTTTCTGCAGGAATTTAGACCATACTTATCCGATCACGTCCTAACCTTAGAGCTCCAAGAAATCCAACGCCTTATCTGCAAACCTCTTCCGCTCATTTTTCAATTCAGTTATATCCGTCATAAGGCTATTCAAATTGCATAGGGAATGTAACCAAGCACCCGCGACTTCAGAAGTAAATTCAAATTCATCAACTCTTTTCGCAGCCTCCTGTGGCGAACAACAATAGAGATTCAGAACGGCACGTTCATCAATCAGCTCAAATAGCAAACTGTTATCAGCGGCATAGACAATTGGAATGGCCCCAATAGCAAATGCATCAAATAGTTTCTCAGTCAGATAATATGGGTGGAGTGTATTCTCGATAGCCGAGCAAAATCTAACCTCTTCCGATAAACGAGCAAGTTTATCCAGGTGCCAATTGGTTCGAGACTGTCTTCTACCGCTCCCTCCCCAACCTGCCCCAAAGCATACTGCCGATGAATCCGAGTTCATTACCTCGATAGCCACCTCTGTCCGGTAACTCGAAAGGCCGACAATGCTCTGGTTACTCCATGCAGCCTTATACTTATCACCCATCCTGTACTCAGCAACAAAAGCAGCAGCACTTGGCCTAGTTCGCCAATACTCCAAGAGCTTTTCTTTGTCAAAACTCAAAAACTTGTTGAAGCAACCAGCGTAAACTGCAGAGTATGAGTAATCAGTCAAGATAAAATACGGAATCTTCTTAAACTGCAGAAAATCTGAATTAATTGAATTCCACTGCCTCAATGATACGCCATTGGGTAATTCCAGCTCTTTTTTTTCCGGACTCCTAGTCCAAAGCGTATCCCAGAGTGGTTCTTCAGAAATAACTCCCAGCCTGAGCGTTTCGAGCTTGGACAATGTAGACGAATCTTCAGCTATCTCGTCATAGAAGTCCTTGCTAAATCCTGTTATGTGCCAATCTGCATGCTCCTGCTCATGGACCACATCTATAGTACCTTGCAAAATATCCCGAAACGGCTTGTAGGCGAAAATAGTTCTATTCGAATGGGCGCCTTCCAGGCATACCCTATGCTTCGGTCTTTTCTTGTAATTACCTATTCTGGAAAATGGAGATGCGTGAATACCACTTTTCAAGGCCTCACCGAGCATCAAAGCATTCGGATCATCCTTTCCCAGCCTGTCGGATAACTGATCAACCTTTTTCCTTGCCAACGTATTCGAGTTTATATGACTTACCAAAGCGGGATCACCCATAAAAATATAACTATTCAATGAAACTGCAGCTGTCCGCAGATATTTACGATTGCTTTGGTCGAACTGCACTCTGGAAAGCCACTCAAGCCCCCGGCTGGATCCGTATTCCTTGGCGCCAGCACTTTGTAGAAAAATATGGAGGTCATTAACAAAGTTATCACGACCATAAAGTAGCCTTAGTTGTTTGACTGACTGTCTTTTTTCATAGAGATCCCTTGCGCCAGCAAGATCCTCGAGTTCTTGCAATAGAGAGTTAATATCGGTGTTATCTTCACTCGAAAATATACAAGCGTCTTCCCACAATCTTTCATCACCAGGCGGACACCATTGGCCTGAAATAACAATTGGAACACACGCTGATTCAATGGCCTCCCACAGCCTTATCGTATTCGCACCCACACCGCTCGGACAGAGACAAAAGACTGAATCCTCCAGGGCTTTTACATACTCCGCGGCCTTCGCTGATTGAGCTGCATCATCAGCTTTCGCAAGATCAACCCCTAATGGACCATACACGCTATTGTCAAAATGCCACGTATCCCGCAGTTCTATCTTAATTCGTGGATCATCCTTAAGAGCATTAGCCATTTGATCGCGAAAATTGTTCTTGTACCATGGTTTTGCACTCGCACCGACAAATGATGCCAACCATCGCTTATCTTTAGAGCTTGCCTGCCGAGGACTCGACCTATTTTCCGAAACATTAACTGGATAGAGAGGAAATGGAAACAGGTTAATTCCATCAATTTGTCTTGGCGTATCCTTCTCCATATGAGACCAAAATATATCAGTGATGCCTATGCCCTTAAAAAGATCGATATAATCGAGCATATAGGCATGTTGACACACGGTAACTACGACAGAATATTCTGGATTCCTCCTAATCTGACTGAAAAATGAATCTCGAATTCGATTTGCTTCTGGCGATTTTCGGTGAATTGAATCAATTAAAGTAGCCCATGGCGCTGCCACATAGACTACGTTGGCCGGCAGGCTTACAAATTGTTGGATTCGTTCAGCCGCATGCTTTTCAGTGATATTAGGGCCTTGCCACGGAACATCCAGGAACTGTACACGACTGCGAGAAAAATCACTCAATCTTTGATTAACTTGATGACGGGACTTTTTGTTATCTTCCGCAGGACAAATGGCTTCAAACCGGTGCAAAGGCAATGGCGACCGAATGCCTTCCTTTTCGGAACGAACGACATTTGCAATGAACTCTTCGTACTGGCCTGTTAGACCAACCTCATGAATTGGTGTCGCAGGCTTCTTATCAGCCTTTCGAGACTTGGCTCTGTTTTTTGCCTTTCTTTCAATCTGAGCAACTGAGCGATAGGGGAACTCCCTAAGGTGTAACCCCAACTCGACGCCTGAAGCCCACCTAAATGTAGATTGGGGGTGAAATTCCCAAACAGGCGTATTCTTTTTCTTATCCGGATAGCAGCCCTCTATATAGTGGTTCCCCCTCACCGTCCTGATCCCATAATGCGCACGAATTGCAACCTTATTATTGAAGATATTGATTCCAAGCTTGCGATCCCATGGCGCCGGAGGATCGAAGGGATGAAACTGATAGTGCCTATACAGGTCTGTTTTAGGATTATCTATATATATGTACTCAAGTCGCTCAAAAAATTTGCCATTTCCCGACAAGGACTCAATGGACGTTGGCAAATAAGGTATTCGCGGATAGATAATGCTCCCTACGCAGCTGTCCACACTCTGAATAATGCTCCATAAGGGCCTGGCGGGACAAAGAAACTCATCTGCATCTATGGGGAACATCCATTGAACATGATCATAATGCGTTTCAATGAATCGGAACGCTGCATTGAAATTCTTATACTGGTTATTGACCTCACTATAGTCGATGAGCAAATGGACTATTGCATTGGTTCTCACTCGAAAAGATTCAATCAATTCCCGGGTATAATCTCTCGACCTATTATCTATAATAAAAAAATAGCGAAATCCTAAGCTATAGTGCCACTCAAGATTTTCTTTAATTACATCCTCTTCATCACGAACCATCGTGACATATGCAATTTCTTCCAATGGCCTGGAGTTCTCGGAATGTGCACGCTCCATCTCTATGAGGGACCGAAGGCCATGATAATTCTGTTCTCGACTATCATCGTACGAACTGGTCACTCCAATATCTCCAAATCACTCAATACAACCAAGAACCATGGACACTTTTGCAGGAACGAACTGATCGATCTTCCGCTAACGCTTCTCGCGCTTTGGGCAATTCGCTGCCGGCCTAACATTCAGTACTTGTAACCTAATCGATCGAATAGGCGCGGCAACAAAACTGAATCATCAATCTCCTTTTTTACCTTTTCGGGGATAGATCGCCTCTCCCGATACTCAATCCTATTACCTTTACGACCACTATCTCCAGACAATGTGTGAACTGGAAAAATCTCCTCGAACCCAGTAACAAATGAAATCTTCAACGTCGAACATATGCATTGCATCGTTTCGACGGGATTCTCAACTAACTCTTCATAGCGATAAATCGTCACATCATTGTGGTCATCGAGAAAACACTCGTATCGCCGACAATACTCATCAAGACTGAATGGAGTAAAGTGACGCCAGCCATTCGCTATCAATGAAAGATAGCTGTCAACTGGATTTCTAACCGTTACGACGGATAGGCATGGATACTCCGTACGCAATAGTGTTCTGAGTGCTGGTGTCTTAGGAACTTCTGAACCTAGACAATACTGGCCATGAGAGTGATCCCTTAGAATCAGGTACAGCCCCTTCCTATTGCAATCATCGTAGACTTCTCGGAGCCCTCCGAGAAAAATACTTGCCACCAAGGAATCGTCAGCACCACGGGAACCGGCTTTGACCAACCTTATGAGATCTGTCGGAAAGAACCGTCCTCCATGAAACGCAAGTCCGCTATATGGGTTAACTTCACTAAGGACCTGGGAATTGGGCATAGCTGCCAAACACTTTGAGACAAGCGTACCGCCACTACCGGCAAAGTGATGAATGGTGCGGATTGGCTCAGGCTCATCGGTTTTGTCGGCATGGAACAGCTCTCCGCACTGCTCCAGCAAGCTTGGTAGCGGGTCCGGCGATTTTTGGCTTGTTCGGCCATGCTGCCAATGGGTGCTCTGCAGCAGCTGCAACGCTTCTGCTATGGCGACCTTGATCTGCTTG
>PWLF01000158.1 GCA_003559475.1 Bacteroidales bacterium | reverse complement strand
GTTGTTTTTTGTGAATTTAGGATTAATTGGAATTTATGGTTATATTTGCTTTGGCAAATATGTGTTTTTTAATGAGGGTTTTATTAAAAATAAAATGAAATATCTATATAGCTTAATCAACAATGCTTTGATGGCTTGACGAGATGTTGTTTCGTTTATAAACAAATTAACAGCAAGGTTGAAAACCAAGACAAGAACTACTAACTTTAGATTTTAAACTTAAAAAAATAAAAAATTATGGACAATTCAAAAAAAGGCAAATGCCCTTTTAGCCATGGAGCCAATACAGAATCAAACAGCTCTGTTATGAGTTGGTGGCCGAATGCTCTAAATCTAGATATTTTGCATCAACACGACACAAAAACAAATCCCTTTGGCAAGGATTTTAATTATCGTGAAGAATTTAAAAAACTCGACTTAGAAGCTTTAAAAAACGACCTAAAAAAGCTCATGACAGATAGCCAAGAATGGTGGCCTGCCGACTGGGGGCATTATGGAGGTTTAATGATTAGAATGGCTTGGCATAGTGCCGGGACTTATCGTACAGCCGATGGTCGCGGAGGTAGTAATACAGGGAATCAACGTTTTGCACCATTGAATAGTTGGCCAGATAATGTTAATCTTGACAAAGCTCGTCGACTTTTGTGGCAAATAAAACAAAAATACGGCAACAAAATTTCGTGGGCAGATTTGATGATTCTTGCCGTAAATATGGCCTATGAATCGATGGGATTTAAAACATTCGGTTT
This sequence comes from Bacteroidales bacterium, assembly GCA_003559475.1. GTDB lineage: Bacteria > Bacteroidota > Bacteroidia > Bacteroidales > UBA7960 > PUKZ01. The sequence goes on along the minus strand of PWLF01000158.1, from coordinate 4,697 downwards.
TGGTGGTGGTCGTGAAGATATTTGGCATCCTGAAAAAGATATTTATTGGGGTGCTGAAAAGGACTGGTTGGATAAAGACCGTTATTCAAATAAATCTGATGAAGAGACCCTTGAAAACCCTTTAGCAGCTGTTCAAATGGGACTAATCTACGTTAATCCGGAAGGCGTTGACGGTAAACCGGACCCATTAAAAACAGCTCAGGCAATGCGGGTTACTTTTAAGCGTATGGCTATGAATGATGAAGAAACGGTTGCATTGACTGCCGGAGGCCATACCGTTGGTAAAACTCATGGTAATGGTGATGCATCTATTCTAGGTTCTAATCCCGAAGGTGCACCAATCGAAGAACAAGGCTTTGGTTGGAAAAACCCCAAAGGGAAAGGAAATGCCGAACATACTGTAAGTAGCGGCTTGGAGGGGGCGTGGACAACTACTCCTAATAAATGGAACAATTCGTATTTTTATTTACTTTTTACCTATGACTGGGAAATCAGAAAAAGTCCTGCCGGAGCACAACAATGGGAACCCATCAATATCAAAGAGGAAGACAAACCTTTTGACGCTCATGTTCCTGGAGTTCGTAGAAACCCTATGATGACCGATGCGGATATGGCATTAAAAATTGACCCTGAATACAGAAAAATATCTGAGCGTTTTTATAAAGACCCAAAATATTTCGCTGATGTTTTTGCAAAAGCATGGTTTAAGCTTACTCATCGTGATTTAGGCCCTAAAAGTCGATATATAGGCCCTGATGTTCCAAAAGAAGATTTGATTTGGCAAGACCCAATACCTAAGGTTGATTACAAACTTTCGGATACGGAAGTTGACGAATTAAAAATTAAACTTTTGAATTGCGGTTTAACTCAAACTGAACTTATTAATACTGCTTGGGACAGTGCTAGAACTTTCAGATGCTCCGATTTCAGAGGTGGAGCTAATGGTGCAAGAATACGCCTTGCCCCTCAGAAAAATTGGGAAGGGAATGAACCCAAGCGCCTCGAAAAGGTTTTGAAAAAACTTACCGAAATTCAAGCAGGATTGAGCAAAAAAATAAGCATTGCCGATTTGATTGTTTTAGGTGGTAGTGCTGCAATTGAAAAAGCTGCTGAAAAAGCAGGTTTCAAAATTAATGTACCTTTTGTAGCCGGAAGAGGTGATGCAATAGCAGAAATGACAGATACAGAATCGTTTTCTGTACTTGAACCTTTGCACGATGGATACAGGAATTGGCAGAAAAAAGAATATGCTGTAAAACCGGAAGAGATGCTTCTTGATAGAACCCAGCTAATGGGACTTACAGCGCCCGAAATGACCGTTCTAATTGGAGGTATGCGTGTATTAGGCACGAATTATGGCGGAACCAAACATGGAGTATTTACAGAAAGGGAAGGTGCTTTAACGAATGACTTTTTTGTAAATCTTACAGATATGGAATATACATGGCAACCGGTTTCTGAAAATCTTTACAATGTCGTAGAACGAAAAACAGGTAAAACAAAATGGACAGCTACAAGAGTAGATTTGGTTTTTGGTTCTAATTCAATTTTGCGCGCTTATGCAGAAGTTTACGCACAAGACGACAACAAAGAAAAGTTTGTTAAAGACTTTATTAAAGCGTGGGTAAAAGTTATGAATTCCGACCGATTTGATATAAACAAATAAAGCCCAACTGCTTTGCCCAGCTAATCATAACTGGCGGAGAGAGTTTTTCGTCCTGAAATTAGTTTATACAAAAAAATATAAAAAAAAGTAAGCTTTTTTCAGGACGAAATAATATAACAAACTTAGTTACTTATCACTTTCAACTTTACAAACTACTTATAAAGTTTAAAATTAAAAAAATTACCAAAACTTTTATATTTATTAAATAGCAAGACTTTTACATTTGTTGATAAAAAAAAATTTAATTTTTAATTTTTAGTTAAAACATTTTTTTATTTTTGAAGTATGAAATCTGAAGAAAAAAACACAAAACAACAGAATACACAAAGGAAACGAAAGACTTTACCTGCTGTAGATTATATTGAACATGGTCGAGTTCCCCCTCAGGCAGTTGATCTTGAAGAAGCTGTTTTAGGAGCAATGATGCTTGAACAAAATGCACTAACTAATGTAATTGATATACTAAAACCTGAAGTATTTTATAAAGAAGCTCATCAAAAAATATTCAGCGTAATATTTAACCTTTTTTCAGATTCACAACCTGTTGATATTTTAACAGTAACAGAAGAGCTTAAAAAACGCGGCGACCTGGATATAGCCGGAGGAAGTTATTATATCACACAATTAACCAATCGTGTTGCATCAGCCGCAAATGTAGAATATCACGTTAGAATAATATTAGAAAAATTTTTACAGAGAGAATTAATCAGAATTTCTTCAGATATTATAAAAGACTCTTATGAAGACTCTTCTGATGTATTTGACATACTTGATAAAGCTGAAAAAGAACTCTTTGCCGTAAGCGAAACAAATTTAAGACGTAACTATGATGACATGCAAAGTCTTGTTCATCAAGCTGTTAAAGAAATAGAAAAAGCTCGTTCTAATGAAGGACATATTAGTGGTGTTCCGAGTGGTTTTGCTGATCTTGACAGGGTAACAGCAGGATGGCAAAAATCTGATCTTATCATCTTAGCAGCAAGACCGGGTATGGGTAAAACAGCTTTTGTTTTATCTATGGCAAGAAACATGACTGTAGATTTCAAAAAACCTGTTGGAATATTCAGTCTTGAGATGACAGGCACTCAACTTGTTACAAGACTTATAGCAAGTGAAACTCAGCTTGAAGCCGACAAATTAAGACGTGGAGATTTAAAAGATTATGAGTGGGAGCAATTAAATGCTAAGATAAATAACCTAACAGATGCACCATTGCTTATTGACGATACTCCTGCATTGTCAATTTTTGAACTACGGGCTAAATGCCGAAGATTGAAAGCTCGCCATGATGTTCAGCTTATTATCGTTGATTACTTGCAGCTAATGTCTTCTGGAAATGAAGGACGTGGAGGTAACAGAGAGCAAGAAATAAGTAATATATCAAGGTCTATGAAAAGTTTGGCTAAAGAACTAAATATTCCTATCATTGCAATTTCTCAGTTAAGCCGTGCCGTAGAAACAAGAGGCGGGTCAAAGAGACCGATCTTATCAGACCTTAGAGAATCAGGAGCTATAGAACAAGATGCTGATATGGTACTTTTTATTTACCGACCGGAATACTACAAAATAGAAGAGGATGATCAAGGCCGATCAACCGAAGGATTAGCAGAGCTTATTATTGCTAAACACAGAAATGGAGCCCTTGAAGATATTAGCCTAAGATTTATCCCCGACTTTGCTAAATTTACTGAATATGACTCAGTAGATTATGGCGGAGAAGACTCTATTCTTAAACCTTCAGATTCATTCGATGAAAACTCCATTAAAACTGTAACACTACCATCTAAGATGAACCAAGATGACGAAAACAATGAAGACGACGATGTTCCGTTCTAATTGTTTTCTTTAAGCTTTTGCTTTAATAAGATTTAAGTAAAAAGGACAAAGTTTATAAAGTAAAAAGTAATGGCTGAAAGCCATATTTATTTCAGCCCAATGGCAACGCCTTGGGTTAATGATTGTACGACAATCATTTTCGCCCTGAATGGGGTAGGTTAATATCATGCTAAAAAGAAACTCCTTCTCGTATTTAATTATTCGGCAGTCGGCAGTCGGCAGTACGTGCACTGCTAACTGATGACTGACAAAGACCAGGGGGCGTTTATCTACCTTGTAATCATAATGTCCTATGAAATTTTATTCCAAAAATTGCTAATTTTACCGGTAAAGACTTTCAAATCGTTCAAAACAAAAAACCTTATTACCTTAGTAACACGGGAAATGACTAGTATCTCTAACCTTATTATCTTATTTTAATAATCAGCAAAAAAAGAAAAATTTAAAATAAGCTAATAAGCCCCTCAATATTGGACAATATAGTCCCTTGAATAATAACAACTTAAAAAGTAGTTATATAAGAGGTCTGTGTTTTATCGTGTATCCATTTGGTTACTAAGGTAATAAGGTTTTTGCATTCGTTTCTTACCATAATGTCGCCGCTATGCGGCTTTTTAGATGTTTGCGTATCCCTTTTCTACCATAATGTCGTCGCTATGCGACTTGGAGGTGTAAGAGGATTTTCTGTTGCAAACTCGCATAGACTTACTCTGTACGTCAGCAAAGCAAGAATGGCTGAAAGCCATATTTATTTCAGCCCAATGGCAACGCCTTGGGTAATGATTGTACGACAATCATTTTCGCCCTGAAAGGGGCAGGTTAATATCATGCTAAACAGAAACTCCTTCTCGTATTTAATTAGTCGGCAGTAGGCAGTCCGCAGTCGGCAGTAGCGAACTGCGGACTGGTGACTGCTGACTGACAAAGGCTATGGCTATGTTAATCATTTCTTGTGCTAAATTGCTGTATTATTAAGATTTTTTAAATCAATGGATTGTAAAATTATCTCTAAAACTATTAAGTTCAGGCGCGTAGGCCCGCCCAAACTGCGGGCAGGCGCTGGAGTGAATGTGGTAAGTCTTAGAATTACACCAAAGGGGTTTACCTACTTTGGTAGTAATTCTTGACTTATCACAGAGCGCGAGGACGCTTTGTTTGGGCTTGATGCTTGTCCCGTCCATTCGGGATTTTGTTT
>PWLF01000234.1 GCA_003559475.1 Bacteroidales bacterium | reverse complement strand
TGTTTTTGAAGTTTCTAAAATTTTATATGATGATGGGAAAAAACAAATTTTTGAGATTGTTATGGATGGCGATGGTGTTAATTTCGATGAATATATGGTTATAAAAGATGTTTATGATGATATAGAAGAAAATGACGACAAAGAAACAATTGAAACTTCAAGATTCGCAGCAGCAACATATTTTATGCTAGGTCCTGGTATAGGAGCAAGTTATGGTGGAAATGCCGGTCTTAGATTTCAAGCCAGAACTAAAGGAGTCGTAGGGTTTGGTCTTCATGCAGGTGGCGGATATAATGCAGGTGCTGAAGTAGTAGGAGCTTCAGCAGGTATTAAGTTTTATCCTTTTAAAGGGTTTTATTTGATTAATACACAGTTTGGTATTATTGGAAAAGAAAAATATGGAAAAAAAGATGATGTTACATACAGCAAAGAAAGAATTCTTTATGGACCATCTGCTTTAACAGGAGTTGATTGGACTTTTGGAGATGAAAATAATGTTGGACTTAATATAGCTGTTGGTGCCACTTATGTTATGAATACGGAATATGATAATGATATAATAACTGCTTTTGATCTGGGGGTTTTTGTTAAATTTTAAAATAAGCTATAATATAGAATTTGTATTATAGCTGAATATAGATTTTTGAATTAAAATAAAGTTAAACCATAAAAATATTTAATTGTTATGAGTAAGTTAGTTGAGTGTGTTCCTAATTTTAGTGAAGGATGTGATCAAAATGTAATTGATCAAATTACATCACAGATTGATAATACTGAAGGTGTGAAGCTTTTAGATGTAGAACCCGGTAAAGCAACAAATAGAACGGTTGTTACTTTTGTGGGTACACCTGAAGGGGTGGTTGAAGCCGCTTTTAAAGCAGTAAAAAAAGCATCCGAACTTATAGATATGAGTAAGCATAAAGGAGAGCATCCCAGAATGGGGGCTACAGATGTTTGCCCTTTGGTGCCCGTGTCTAACATCTCAATGGAAGAAACCATTGAATATGCTGATAAATTAGCTGAACGTATTGGAAAAGAACTTAATATCCCGGTGTTTTGCTATGAAAATGCCGCAAAAAAAGATGATAGAAAAAATCTTGCAAATATTCGCTTAGGAGAATATGAAGGAATGCCTGAAAAATTAAAGAAGTCTGAATGGAAACCTGATTACGGGCCTGATAAATTCAATTTAAAAACAGGGGTTACTGCCGTTGGTGCACGCGACTTCCTTGTTGCATATAATATAAATCTTAATACAACATCTACAAGAAGAGCCAATGCAATAGCTTTTGATGTTCGCGAAAAAGGAAGAGTTAAAAGAGAAGGAAACCCGCTAACAGGCCCAATAGTTAAAGATGAAAAAGGAAATCCTGTCCATATACCGGGGACACTGAAAGCAGTTAAAGGTATAGGATGGTTTATTGAAGAGTATGGAATAGCCCAAATTTCAATGAACCTTACAAATATTTCTGTGACATCTATTCATGAAGCTTTTGATGAAGTGTGTAAGAAAGCTACAGAAAGGGGAGTTAGAGTTTCAGGTTCGGAAATTGTCGGATTAGTACCACTAAAAGCTATGTTGGATGCAGGAAAATATTTCCTGAAAAAACAAAAGCGTAGCCTGGGAGTTTCTGAATCCGAATTGATTAAAATTGCAGTAAAATCAATGGGCCTGGATGAACTCAAACCTTTTAACCCTAAAGAAAAGATAATTGAATATATGATAGAGGATGAGGGTTCTAAGAAACTTGTTAATATGGACTTAACAGAATTTGCTGATGAAGCAGCATCTGAATCACCCGCACCGGGAGGTGGATCTGTGTCCGCTTATGTAGGGTCATTAGGTGCATCACTAGGAACAATGGTAGCTAATTTGTCCTCACATAAAAGAGGTTGGGATGAACACTGGGAAAAGTATTCTGATTGGGCTGAAAAAGGACAGTATTATAAAGATGAGTTGCTGAGACTTGTTGATGAAGATACGAATGCATTTAATAAAATAATGGATGCCTTTAAAATGCCAAAGAGTAATGATGAAGAGATTAATCAAAGAAATAATGCTATTACTCAGGCAACTAAATATGCTATAGAAGTACCTCTGAAAGTAATGAAAACATCTTATGAATCTATGGAGGTTATGAAAGAAATGGCTGAAATTGGCTTGCCAAGCTCAGTTTCTGATGCCGGAGTTGGAGCTGTTTGCGCTTTAGCGGGCGTCAAAGGAGCATTCCTTAATGTTAAAATAAATGTCCAGGATTTTGATGATAAAGATTTTGTTCAGAATGCCTTGAATGAAGGAAATGAAATCCTCGAAAAAACAATTAATAAAGAAAAAGAAATTCTTGATATTGTTGAAAAGAAGATTAGTGAAGGCTAAAATTATGTGGTAATTAAATCACAGTTGTTCGGTTAATAAAATATTAAGTGGTAATATAACAAGGTCATTTAATATAATATGTAATGATAGTTATATAACGTAGTTGAATCTTTTAACCTTTATCAACCTATGGATAAAATAAAAACCCCAACACTTATTGTAAACAGCTCAATATGCCGTAATAATATTAAAATTATGGCAGAAAAATGCAGAAAAAGTAATGTGGAGTTTAGACCGCATTTTAAAACGCACCAATCTCTCGAAGTAGGAAAATGGTTTAAGGATGAAGGTGTTAATAAAATAGCAGTCTCCTCATTAGAAATGGCTCACTTTTTTGCTGATGATGGATGGAAAGATATTATGGTAGCTTTCCCAATCAATATTCGGGAAATAGAATCGCTTAATAAACTTACCGAAAAATCAAATGTTAGTATTTTACTTGCAGGGAACGAACCATTGCCGATTCTTACAAAAAAAATGAAGAAGGAAATGGGGTTTTTTATAAAAATAGATGTGGGAACTAAAAGATGTGGCTTTGAACCCGACTCTATAGTAAAAATTGAGGAAACACTGGAATTGGCTAAAATGAATAAGAAGCTTAAATTTATGGGTTTTGTTACACATGCCGGCAATTTGTATAATGTTAAAAGTGTTGAAAGTATCCCCGACAAATATAAAAAAACAGTTAAAAAACTTCAGGAACTTAAAAAGTATTTTGATAGAACATATTCTGATTTGATTATTTCATGGGGCGATACCCCTTCATGTTCCGTTCTTGATAATTTTTATGATATTGATGAGGCAAGACCGGGCAATTTTGTGTATTATGACCTTATGCAACTTAAATCAGGAGTTTGTAATAAAGAAAGTATAGCCGCTGTTGTTGCTGCTCCTATTGTTGCTAAATATGTTGACCGCTATGAAATTGTTGTTTATGGCGGAGCCGTACATCTTTCAAAAGAATATGTGAATTTTGAAGGACAACCGGCGTGGGGAATGGTCGTATTTTTATCAAATAATGGATGGAAGTTTCCTGATAAACAAATGTACGTCAGAAATATTTATCAAGAACATGGAATAATTAAATTAGAATATGACGACTTTTTTTCTGTTGAAGTAGGTGATATTATTGGAATTATACCCGTTCATGCTTGCTTAACAGCAAGCCATTTAAAAAACAATTATTATTATATTTAATCAAAATAAATTTATGAACGAGGGTATCTAATTAATTAATGCGTGAAAAATTTTATGAGTGCTGAGGTTCTTAAGAAAATCAATATTGAAGATTTTAAATATAACTTACCTGATAATAAAATTGCTTATTATCCCCCAAAACATAGAGATTATTCAAAATTGTTGATATACAACAATAAGAATATTGAAAATGTAAAGTTTAATAAAATTGTTGAGTATTTGCCTGAGGATAGCTTAATGGTTTTTAATGATACTAAAGTTGTGCAGGCAAGATTGTTGTTTAACAAGCCAACCGGAGCCGGAATTGAAATTTTTTGTCTTGAACCCCTTGAAAATAATATTGAAATTCATGATGCTTATGTAAGCAAATCTCCTGTTAAATGGAAATGTTTAGTAGGTAATAATAAAAAATGGAAGAGTGGAATATTAAAAATGGCCGACTCTGTTATCGGAATTGATTTATATGCTGAAAAAATTGAAAGAACAGGGGATACCTTTTTGATTAATTTTTCGTGGAATAATAAATCCTATAGCTTTGCTGATATTCTGGATGTTTTTGGAATAATTCCGCTACCTCCTTATATAAAACGTGATAGCGCTAAGTTGGACAAAAAACGTTATCAAACTTTATTTGCTAATAAAGCCGGTTCTGTTGCTGCTCCAACAGCAGGACTTCATTTTACCAATGAATTGCTTGATAAAATCAATGCGAAAAGCATAAACCGGTTAAAAGTTACCTTGCATGTTGGGGCAGGAACTTTTAAACCTGTTACTTCAGATGATATATCAAAGCATAATATGCATAATGAACAGTTCTCGGTTTCTTTAAGTACAATAAAAGAACTTTATGATAATTATTATAAAAAATATATTATAGTTGGAACTACTTCTGTAAGAACATTGGAAAGTTTATATTGGTTTGGAGTTAGCTTATTTAATGGTAATAAATATGAGGAAAATTATATTGAGGTGAATCAATGGCAACCGTATAATTATGAGTTTGATAATCTGCCGTCACGTAAAGATGTTTTAAAAAAAGTAATTGAATGGATGGGTAATAAACGGATTGATTATATTGCCGGAAGTACCTCTCTTATGATTATTCCCGGGTATAAATTTAAAATGACGGATGTTTTGATAACAAATTTTCATCAGCCTGCCAGTACTTTACTTTTATTGGTATCTGCTTTTGTAGATGATGATTGGAAAAGAATTTATGATTATGCCATTGAAAAAGATTTTAAGTTTTTAAGTTATGGTGATAGTTGTTTGTTATTCAATAAGTAGCAATAATTCGGGATAGTTTTAACAAAAAATTATTTCTTTGAAATTATATGTATGGATGTTTTCGTTTTTGTCTTTTAACAAAAGTCTTCCTATAGAGTCAATGCCGGTTATAATGCCTTCAAATTCACAACTTTCTTTTTTATCATAATAATTAGATTTAATATTAAACTTGTATAAATTATTCAAATAATCGTTGTCTAATTTATTTAAATCGCCTTGCTTTAATTGTGAATATCTGTTTCTTATATTATTTGCTAAGGAATTAATAGTTTGAATAATATTAAATGACTTGTTTGTAACCAACTTTAATGAGGTTGCCGGATATGAAAAATTTCCGAATGTAGTTTGGTTAGCATTTATTCCAATGCCGGCTATACATGATTTAATTATTTCGCCTTGTACTTGGTTTTCTATTAAAATACCACCAATTTTTTTATTATTAACTAATATGTCGTTTGGCCATTTAATTTTTAATTCATCAATTTCAGGTAAAATACTTTTTAAAGTATCATAAATCCCTAAAGATATAGTTTTGCTTAAATAGAATTGTTTTTCAGGTTCAAGAAATTGAGGATAAAAAATGAACGATGCCGTAATATTTTTTTCTTTTTCACTATCCCATTTGTTTTCTCCCATGCCTTTGCCCGAATATTG
>PWLF01000233.1 GCA_003559475.1 Bacteroidales bacterium | reverse complement strand
TTGGGCGTTTTTTTGGTAAAGGGTTCTATGGTAATTGGTGGTCATCTTCATCACATAGTATTTATTATGCCTGGGGATTATATCTGTACGGATATGAGAGAGATGCCTTTTTATACTATATAGGAATAGGAACTTCTGTTAGATGTATGAAAGAATAAATTTTACATATATACTAATTGCTAAAAAAATATTAGAAAAGCTTAAATTTTTCAAGATATTTATTTTTTCTTTCATAAATAAGCATTTCAATAAATATAAATAGTAGGGCAAGAGCTATAAAAAAGTAATATTTGCTTTCATATTCAGTAAATTTTATTTCTTCAAAAGTTTGTTTTTGCATTTCATTAATATTTTCTAATACACTATCAATGCCTAGATCAGCTCCACTGCCTCTTACAAACATACCTTTTGCGTTTTCAGCAATTTGTCTTAATGTTAGCTCATCATATCTTGTAATTACAGTATTACCTTGATTATCTCTTAAAAATCCTTTCATTTCACCGTTTTTATATAAAGGTATTGGTGCTCCTTCTTCGGAGCCAACACCAATAGTATGTATTACTATATCTTTTTCATTTGCTTTCTTTGCAGATGTTACAGGACAATCTAAGTGATTTTCACCATCAGATATTACAATAATAACCTGTGTTCCGTTACTACTTTCACTAAATGACTTAATAGCTCTTTCAATAGCTGAACCTATTGCAGTTCCTTGAACACTTACAGTGTTTGTATTGATTGTACGTAATATCATTTTTGCGGCAAATTTATCTGTTGTCAAAGGTACTTGCATAACGGCATTTCCTGCAAAAGCGACTATGCCAATACGATGACCTTCTGCGTTATCAATTAGTCTGGAAACAACCATTTTGGAACGCTCCAGCCTGTTAGGACGTACATCTTCAGCAAGCATACTACGACTTACATCTAAAGCGACAATAATATCAACGCCTTCGCGCGTAGCAGTTTCTGTACGACTACCAATTTTTGGATTAATTATTGCAATAATTATAGAAGAAAAAGCTAATAACAATAAAATATGCTTTAACCATGGTCTGAAATTTGATAATGACGGAATTATGTAGCTTGATAAATCCTTACTACAAAACTTTTTTAAATTTAAACCGGATATGTATCTGCCAACAATGAAAATAATTATTAAAACCGGAATAAACCAAAATAGCCAAAAATAATCTGTATTTTCAAAAATTAACATTTTATAAAACAATTGAGTTTTTAATTAAAAATTAAGGTATAGACCTAAGTAATGTATATCTCAAAGTTAATTCTATTACAAAAAAAGCTAATGCCAATAATGCAAAATAATAATACTTATCAGTCCTTCTAGTGTATTCTTCAACTTCAATTTTTGTTCTTTCAAGCTTGTCTATATCTTCATATACTTTTTCAAGCTTATCCGGTGTATTAGCCCAAAAGTATTTTCCTCCTGTCATATCAGCAATTTGCTTAAGCAATTCTTCATCAACAGGTATTTCAACATCTTGATAATGAACACCATAAGGAGTTTGAAAAGGGTAGGGGACTTTACCATCACTACCGACACCTATAGTATAAACCCTAATATCATACATAGTAGCAATTTCAGCGGCTGTCAAAGGGTCAATGACACCGGTATTATTAATTCCATCAGTTAATAATATTATAACTTTACTGATAGCCCGGCTTTCTCTTAATCTGTTTATAGCGTTAGCTAAACCATCTCCAATAGCTGTTCCATCTCTTACCATGCCTGTATGTACTCCTTGACCCAGCTCTTTAATAAGCGCGTGATCTGTAGTAAGCGGACATACTGTAAAACTTTCACCGCTGAAGACAGTCATGCCTATACGATCCAACGGACGCATATCAATAAATTCTAAAGCCGTTCTTTTTGCAGCTTCCATACGGTTTGGCTTAAAATCCTCTGCTAGCATAGAACCTGAAATATCTAAAGCAATCATTATATCAATAGTTTCGACTTCAACATCCTGAGTTTTGCTTATTGTTTGAGGGCGAGACAATGCTAAAATCAATAAAAACAGAACTATCATTCGCAAAATAAATGGAAGGTGTATTAAGCGTTGACGTATAGTCTTTTTATATCCGGCAAAAAAAGAAGTGTCCGAGTAGCGTATATCAGTGTTCATTTTTTTATGCCTAAAAATATAAAACACTGATAGTCCAGGAATAAATATTAATAAGTATAAAAAATATTGATAAGCAAAAGTTATTTCATTAAACATAGTTGAAATTATTTTTTATAATAACTCAATAATATATCTTATTTATTATTAAACTTACTATGACTCGTTTTTTAAAGTATTATCTTCTTTTTCTTCAACAGGAATAGTGTTTTTTACTATTTCAAAAGCATATTTAAGCATTTTCTCACTTTCGTTAATATTTGGTTTGTGTTTTGCAAATTTCACCAAATCAGACAAAGAGAATATCTCAGTTAATTTGCTGTTATCAGTTTCTTCAAGAATATCTTTTGTTTTACTTAATATCTCTCCCGATGTCATTTCCGGCGCATTAATATTAAAACGTTTTTCTAGAAAATATCTTAATATATCCGTTAACTCAATATGAAATTGTTTAAATTTTTCTTGTTTTAGATAGTTACTTTGACGAAGAGCCTCAAGCTTACTGAGAGCTGCCGCATAAGCAGGCACTTCAGGATTTTCCCAAATAGAAACCTTTGATGCTTTTTGTTTTTTGTATTTAAAATAGTAAATTATAAATAATATTAAAGATATTAGCAGTATAGCAAGTAAGATATAAGGTAATATTTCATAAAAAGTCAATGGTAATTCAATAATTGGTTTAATATCTTTATGAGTAGACTGCAAGTCAACTTCAACAGTTTCTACAGTTAGCAAACGGGCATCTGATTCAAATAACACAGTGTCTTTCTCATAAATCATTTTAAATTCAAAAGGCTCTATAGGAAAATAACCTTCATTATAAGAAGTAATAGTATAGCTTCTATTTAAAATTATATTATTTTTTTCTTTGTTATAAGTTGTATCTATTATACCATATTCTATTATTTCAATATTTTTATTAACTGTATCAGATAAAACCGGAAACTTCACATGAGAATCCATCGGAGCTTCAACATTTAGAAGCATTCTGCAGTGTTCGCCGATGAGAATAGATTCAGGTTCAAGTACAACTTTAGCTTTTTGCCCTAAAATGTTAAAAGACAATATAATAAGTAGAACAAAAGTGACTAAAAATGAATGATTCTTAATTATCATATATTACATTATTAATAAAAAAACTATAATTATTTCTTTTTGCTTCTCATTTTAAAAAGTTTTGTTAAAGCAGGCACATAATCCTTTTCAATAGCAATATCAACTTTGTCAATTCCGGCTTTTGTAAAAATATCATTAAGATAATCATCGTGTTCAATAATATTTTTATTAAAATTTTCCCTGACTTTTTTACTGGAAGTATCAATCCATAAAAGATTGCCGGTTTCCGAATCTCTTATTTTAAGCAAGCCGGCATCAGGAATAGACCTTTCTCTTTTATCAAATATCCTTAAGCAAACAATATCATGTTTTTTGTTAGCTATTTTTATAGATTCTTCAAAATTTTTATTATTAAAATCAGATATAAGAAACGCTATTGATCGTTTATTTATAGCATTTCTAAAAAATTTAAGAGCTTCAGCTATATTAGTACCATTGCTATCCGGTTTAAAATCAATCATCTCTCTAATAATTCTTAAAATATGCTTTGTACCTTTTTTAGGTGGAATAAATTTCTCAATTTTATCACTGAAGAAAATTACACCTACTTTATCATTATTATTAATAGCCGAAAAAGACAAAACAGCAGCAATTTCTGTTATAATTTCTTTTTTAAGCTTGTTAAATGTTCCAAAATTATTAGAGCCACTGACATCAACAAGCAAAACAACAGTCATTTCTCTTTCTTCTTCAAATATTTTAACATAAGGATGATTAAAACGAGCAGTTACATTCCAATCAATGTTTCTTATATCGTCACCAAATTGATATTCTCTTACTTCATTAAAAGCTATTCCCATTCCTTTAAAAGCACTATGATAGTGACCTGCAAATATTTGATTTGACAAGCCATTTGTTTTAATTTCTATTTTCCTTACTTTTTTTAAAAGCTCTTTAGTTTCCATTAGAAATCAAAGTGTATTATATTTATTTGTTAAAAACGTTTTGAGGAATAAGTATTGGTTTGAATATTAAGGAACTTCAACAGTGTTCAAAATTTCACTAATAATACTCTCTGTAGTGATATTTTCTGCTTCTGCTTCATAAGTTAATCCAATTCTATGTCTTAACACATCATAGCAAACAGCCCTAACATCTTCAGGAATAACATATCCTCTTCTTTTGATAAAAGCAAGAGCTTTGGAAGCAAGAGCAAGATAGATACTTGCCCTCGGAGATCCACCATAACTAATAAGCGGTTCAAGGTTTTTAAGCTTGTAGTCAGACGGGTATCGTGTAGAAAAAACTATATCAGTAATATAATTCTCAATTTTTTCATCAATATAGACTTCGCGTACAATTTTGCGAGCTTTTAGAATCTCTTTAGGTTCGATAACAGGTTCAATTTGAGGAAATTCCTTGGTTATATTTTGCCTCATTATGAGTTTTTCTTCATCTTTTTCCGGATAATTAATTATAGTTTTAAGCATGAATCTGTCAACCTGAGCTTCGGGTAGGGGATATGTGCCTTCTTGTTCAATTGGATTTTCTGTGGCAAGGACTAAGAATGGTTCTTCAAGGGGGAAAGTTTTATCACCTATAGTCACTTGTCTTTCCTGCATAGCTTCCAATAAAGCACTTTGAACTTTTGCAGGAGCGCGATTTATCTCATCTGAAAGTATAAAATTTGCAAATATAGGACCTTTGCGCACTTTAAATTCTTCAGATTTTTGACTATATAGCATAGTACCTAATAAATCTGCAGGTAATAGATCAGGTGTGAACTGAATACGGCTGAAATTTGCTTTTATAGAAGCAGCTAATGATTTAACTGCCAGAGTTTTTGCCAGACCAGGAACACCTTCAAGAAGAACATGACCATCAGCTAATAAACCAATTAAAAGCTTATCTATCATGTTTTTCTGCCCGATAATTACTTTTTCTAACTCCTTGTTAAGAGTATCAACGAACAAACTTTCTGTATTAATCTTTTCGTTTAATTCCTTTATATCCATATTTATAAGAAGTTTAATTTTTTAAATTACGATTATGAAACGAAAAAAAATACTCAAATTGCATATTTTTTTGCAAAAAAATTTTTTTCTAAAATATAATTATAAAAGATTATGTTACCTTATTTTTTATAAACACATAAAACTAACTAACTCTCCATATATTAAAGAATTCAGCACGCCTTTTACTAAACTATTAAATACAAAACAGAATTCACTTTTGTCATATAATTAATATTATGTTAAATAGATTTTTGTTTTGTATGATATTTACCCTACCGGAAACAAACTCATACTGTGATTATTAAAAATAATAATGATAATTCAAAAATTCAATTTACAATATATATCACTAAAAAAACACCGAAAAAATAATTTTCGGTGTTTTTTTAATAAATATAAATTTAAAAAATTTATTTACTTTATTGTTGATCAGGATCTCCGTATATTTCGATATATATTTCTCCTATTTCTTCTTGTTTTTCGCGATTACCGGTTCTAGCATATAATTGATAAAGAGATGTTACTATTGCCAAGTACATTTCATGATCAGCATCTGATAATTCCTTTGCTCTTTCCATATAAGGAATTGATTTTTCCCACATTACTTTTATTTCTTTCTCGCTTTCTTGATACTGTTGAAAGTCGCGAGTTTCTCTTAATACTTCTTCTGCTTCCTGAACTAATCTTACCCCTCTATTAAAATATAATGCTCCCAGGTTATAATATGCGTCAATAAATTCATTATCTAAGTCAATGGCCATTTTATAGGCTTTCTCTGCTTCTTTAAATGCCATTTCTCTTTCTTCTTCTGTTAATAATTGATCTTCTGCCATTTTTTCGTAATTTGCACCAAAAGCAAAATGTAATGCAGGATTATCAGGGTCTCTTTCTATGGCTAAATCGAGTATTTTGCGCGCTTCTTCTGTTTTTCCTGTTAACAGATAAATGTTAGCTTCTCCAAATATTAAATCAATATCATCCGGATATTTTTCTCTGCCCATTATAATATATTTTATCGCATCTTGCTCAATTTTTCCTGTTTTTGATGATAATTCTTCAATTTTAGATTTTAATTCATTTATTTTACTATCGTCATATTTGTAGGGTTCGTTTTTTAAAATAAGTTCTACTATATCTTCATAAGTATTAAGTTCATAAGCAATAATAGCCTTTTTTTCTCTTTCAGACTCTACTTCATTAAATATTGAATCTAATCTTTCTTTATTTTCATACGCCTTAACAAAAGCTTCATATTTTTCGAGGTCTTGAGAATAACGATCTCTTTGCATTAGATAAGTGTTAGATAAACCAACAGAAACATAAGGCTCATCAAGATTTAGTTCAACTAATTTTAGATAATATTTTTGAGCATCATCAGGTAATAATGCTTGTTCTGCAGCTATAGCGGCATTAAATAGAGTCATTGTGTCAATTATTTCTAAATATTCTTTATTAACTCTATAGGATTTGAAAAATTTTTCACTTGCAAATGCAAACTCTTCTTGCTCATAATGTAATACACCATCAAAAAATATTAATTCCTGAATTCTTGTTCTTAAATCAATAATATCAAGCATATGCATATTTTCATTATCAAACTCTTCTGCTTTGTTGATAGCATCATATGCTTTTACAAGAGGATCATCAATAATATCATCATCTTCTTCTACTTCTTCTATAATCATATCGTCATGTACCGGAGTTTCTGTATCATCAATTTGAACTTCTGCTTCCGGCAATTTAGAGTCAAAATAGCTCATATAAACTTCAGCTTTAAGAATCCAAAATTCCGGATCTTTCAAATTACTTTCATCCATAGCTAAAGTATCAAGACGACTAAATGCATTTTCAAAATTCCCTTGTTCTACATCTCTTATTATCTGCCTTTGTTGAGTTGCACATGCTGCCAATAATAAACTCAACACTATAATTACAATATAATTTTTCATTTCTTTTTTTTAATTTTTAATTAAATATTACTTATTTTAAATAATTATTTTTTTGCAAATTTAAAATTTATTCTTTGATAATCATAAAAATTTATTCTTTAACTCCTTTATTTTCATCTGTTTCATAATTAATATCATCATTATCTTTACTGATATCACCATCAACATCTTTAATATTTACATCATCAGAAATTTCATTATCACTTTCATTAAGTGCATCTTCTTTAATTTTTGCAATTGCAGCAATTTTATCTTCTTTTCTCAGGTTTATTAGTTTAACACCTTGAGTTGCTCTACCTACCTGACGAAGTGCTGTTAAAGAAAGCCGTATTGTTATTCCACTTTTATTAATTATCATAAGGTCTTCTGTACCTTTTACGTGCAATATAGCAACCAATTCGCCTGTTTTAGGAGTAATATTCATTGTTTTAACTCCTTTTCCTCCCCTGTTTGTTATTCGATAATCAGCTGTAGCAGACCTTTTGCCATATCCTTTTTCAGAAACAACTAAAATGCTACCACTAACATCTTCAATGCATACCATACCAATAGCCTCATCATTTTTATTACTTAAAGTAATTCCTCTGACACCGGTAGCATTACGACCCATTGACCTGACTTTGTTTTCTTGAAATCTAATAGCTTTACCGCTTTTAGCTGCTATAAGTATTTCATTATTGCCGTTTGTAAGACATGCTTCTATTAACTCATCATTCTCTTTAATATTAATAGCATTTATTCCATTAGCTCTTGGTCTAGAGTATGCTAAAAGAGGTGTTTTTTTAATAACTCCTTTTTTAGTACACATTGTAATAAAGTTATTATTAATGTATTCTTTATCTGTAAGATCTTTAACATTAACAAATGCTTTAATTCTGTCATCCATTGGTATATTAATAAGATTTTGAATCGGTCTTCCTTTTGAAGTTTTTGTTCCTTCAGGCAATTCAAAAACTCTTACCCAAAAACACTTTCCTTTTTCTGTAAAGAATAAAAGATAATTATGATTAGTTGCTAGAAATAAGTGTTCTACAAAATCATTTTCTCTTGTAACTGATCCTCTGGATCCTGTTCCTCCCCTGCCCTGTGTTTTATATTCAGCTAAAGGTGTACGTTTTATATAGCCCATGTGAGAAATAGTAATTACCATATAGTCATCAGCAATAATATCTTCAATTTTAAAATTCCCGGCACGATACTCTATTTCTGATTTGGGTTTATCTCCATATTTTTCTTTAATTTCAATTAGTTCTTCTTTTATAATCTCCATTCTAATATCAAGACTATCAAGTACTTTCAAATAATAATCTATCTTTTCCTTTATTTCTTGATATTCAGCTTTTATTTTATCAATTTCTAATCCGGTTAATCTTTGCAATCTCATTTCCAATATAGCCTTAGCCTGAATATCTGTCAGCTCGAAGTTATTCATAAGGCCGGTTTTGGCTTCATCTGGAGTTTTTGATTTTTTAATAAGTTCAATGACCTCATCAATATGGTCAAGTGCAATTATTAAACCTTCCAATATATGGGCTCTTTTTTCCGCTTCACTTAATAAATATTTAGTTCTTCTAATAACTACATCATGTCTATGATCAACATAATATTTGATCATATCTTTTAAATTAAGCAAAACCGGTTTACCATTAACAAGAGCAATACTATTAACACTAAAAGAGGTTTGCAGAGCAGTATGTTGATATAAAAGATTTAAGACAACTTTAGGAACAGCATCTTTTCTCAGTTCATACACTATTCTCATTCCTGTTCGGTCTGACTCATCATTTAAATCAGTTATTCCTTCTATTTTCTTATCATTAACAAGGTCTGCTGTCCTTTTTATCATCTCTGCCTTATTGACTTGATAAGGGATTGATTTAACTATTATAGCTTCTTTTCCATTACTTAGAGTTTCAAAATTAGCTTCTCCTCTAACAACAACCCTTCCCCTCCCGGTATTATAAGCATCTTTAACACCATCATGCCCATATATTAGTCCTCCGGTTGGAAAGTCAGGTCCTTTAATATGCTCCATTAAACCTTCTATTGTAATATCATTATCATCAATATAAGCTATAATTCCATCTATCACTTCTGAAAGATTGTGAGGCGGTATATTTGTAGCCATTCCAACAGCAATACCCGAAGAGCCATTTACTAAAAGATTTGGAATTCTTGAAGGCAAAACTGTCGGTTCTTTTATGGTATCATCAAAATTTAATTGAAAATCAACTGTATCTTTCTCAATATCCACCAACATCTCCTCTGCTATCTTTTGCAATCTTGCTTCAGTATATCTCATTGCAGCAGGACTATCACCATCTATACTTCCGTAGTTTCCTTGCCCATCAACAAGTGGATACCTTAATGACCACGTTTGCGCCATTCTAACCATAGCATCATAAACTGAACTATCACCATGAGGATGATATTTACCTAAAACCTCCCCCACTATTCTTGCTGATTTTTTATACGGCTTATTAGAATGTATGCCTAAATCATGCATACCAAATAAAACTCTTCGGTGTACAGGTTTTAAACCATCACGCACATCAGGTAAAGCCCTTGAAACTATTACTGACATCGCATAATCAATATATGCCGACTTCATCTGATCTTCAATATTAACTTTTGTTATCTTTGCTTCTGACATAAATATTTAATTTTTAAAAAATATTAAACCTGTTTTTAACAATATTCAAGTATTTAGCATTATTTTAAGTATTAACGAAAAAATAATTTACATATCATAAATAAAAGCACGAAATTAAGTTTTTTTTGCTAATAAATCTAACTTTTTCAGCGTTATTTAATATACCACTTATCAACAATTTTTCATATAATTGTTAATATATTTATTAAAAATTTTATATTTTATTAATATATTGAATAACTTTTCGTTTTTTTAAATAATTTTTTTTTAATTTTGAACTTTAAAACATATATAATATATTATAATGGAAGCAAAATTTTCACCAAGAGTACGAGATGTTATAACCTATAGTCGCGAAGAAGCGCTAAGAAATGGTAATGACTATATAGGAGTTGAGCATTTACTGCTCGGAATAATAAGAGAAGGAGAAGGATTAGCTATTCAGATACTATCTAATATGGGAGTTGATCTGGATAGAATAAAAAAAATAATTGAAAAAACAATTAGAGCAGAAACTTCGCCTATTAATAAAAATAAAAATAAGAAAATTGACAATTTACCTTTGGTTAGACAAGCTGAAAGAGTTTTGAAAATAACTTACCTTGAGGCTAAAGTTTTTAACAGTGAATTGATAGGTACAGAGCATTTGCTTTTATCCATATTGAAAGATTCGGATAATATTGCTACTAAGACTTTAGAGCAGTATGGTGTTGATTATGGGTCAATAAAAGAAGAACTTACGCATTTAAAATCCAACCCTGACGATACTTCCGGAGAAAGTTTATCTGATGAAATTAGAAATGAACTATCTCAGGGGGCTGACGACGATGAAGAGATGGAAGGCGGAGGTTATGGTGGTGGTCAGGGAAAGAAATATACTGATAAATCTAAAACCCCTGTTTTAGATAATTTTGGAAGAGATGTAACCAAAGCTGCAGAAGAAAACCGACTTGACCCTATCGTTGGAAGACAAAGAGAGTTAGAGCGAATAGCACAAATTTTATCAAGACGTAAAAAAAACAATCCGGTTTTAATTGGTGAACCTGGAGTCGGCAAATCAGCTATTGCCGAAGGTCTTGCTATTAGAATTGTTGAAAGAAAAGTGTCGAGAGCTTTATTTGGAAAAAGAATTGTTTCTCTCGATATAGCTTCATTAGTAGCAGGAACAAAATATCGTGGGCAGTTTGAGGAAAGAATGAAAGCGTTAATAAATGAATTAGAAAAAGCTCCTGATGTAATTTTGTTTATAGATGAGTTGCATACAATAGTTGGTGCCGGAGGTGCTTCCGGATCTCTGGATGCCTCAAATATGTTTAAACCTGCTCTTGCCAGAGGTGACCTTCAATGTATTGGAGCTACAACTCTTGATGAATACAGACAGCATATAGAAAAAGATGGAGCTCTTGAAAGAAGATTTCAAAAAGTCTTAATAGACCCCACAACACCTCAGGAAACTATTGAAATTCTCAACAATATTAAAGAAAAATATGAAGACCATCATCTTGTTAGATATTCTGAAGATGCTATAAATGCATGCGTTCATCTAACTGACAGATATGCAAGTGATCGCTGCCTTCCTGATAAAGCTATTGATGCAATGGATGAATCCGGCTCTCGTGTTCATATTACAAATATTCGCGTTCCTGAAAATATTTTAAAAATTGAAGAGAATATTGATGATATCAGAGATAAGAAAACAAAAGCTATAAAAAGTCAAAAATACGAAGA
Organism: Bacteroidales bacterium; assembly: GCA_003559475.1. GTDB lineage: Bacteria > Bacteroidota > Bacteroidia > Bacteroidales > UBA7960 > PUKZ01. The sequence continues at coordinate 8,379 of PWLF01000233.1, read as the reverse complement.
AGCAGCTAAATTTAGAGATCAAGAGAGGGAATCCATGGAGCTTCTCGAGACAGAAAAGAAAAAATGGGAAGAAGAATCTCAGTTGCACAGAGAAATAGTTGATGAAAAAAATGTTTCTGAAGTTGTTTCTATGATGACGGGCATACCTGTTCAAAGAATTGCTTTAGACGAAAGTGAAAGATTGGTTAATATGGAAGATGAACTCGAAAAGAGTGTAATTGGGCAAAATGATGCTATAAATAAAGTTGTTAAAGCTATACGTCGTAACAGAGCAGGAATAAAAGATCCTAATAAACCAATTGGGTCTTTTATCTTTCTTGGACCAACAGGTGTTGGAAAAACTCACCTTGCAAAGATATTGTCCAGACAATTATTTGACACTGATGAAGCTCTAATCAGAATTGATATGAGCGAGTATATGGAAAAGTTTGCTGTCAGCAGACTTATTGGTGCTCCTCCGGGATATGTCGGATATGAAGATGGTGGTCAACTTACAGAAAAAGTCAGGAGAAAGCCTTATTCCGTTATATTACTGGATGAGATAGAAAAAGCTCATCCGGATGTATTCCATATCCTGCTCCAAATGCTTGATGATGGGCAATTAACTGATAGCCTTGGGCGTAAAGTTGATTTTAAAAATACAATTATAATTATGACTTCGAATATCGGCTCAAGACAACTTAAAGAATTTGGTGCCGGTGTAGGGTTTAACACATCTGCTAAAAAAGCGTATTCAAAAGAGTACTCTCAAAGTGTTATTGAAAATGCTCTGAAAAAAACTTTTGCCCCGGAATTCCTTAATAGAGTTGATGATGTTATAATCTTTGACTCTCTAACAAAAGAAAATATTCTGAAAATTATAGATATTGAGCTAGAATTTTTGTACAAAAGAGTTGAAGAAATGGGTAATAAAGTTGTAATTTCAGATAAAGCTAAGAAGTTTATTGCTGACAAAGGTTGGGATGCATCTTATGGAGCGAGACCTTTAAAACGCTCTATACAAAAATATCTTGAAGATCCTTTGGCCGAAGAAATTATTAAAAGAAATATTGAAGAAGGGGTAACAGTAAAAGTTGATCTTAATAAAGAAGAAAATAACGTTACTATTAAAATCTTAAAAAAACAATCTGAAAAATCTTCAGCTAAAAATAATAAAGAAGAAATCAATAAAGAAAAAGAAGACGAAGACAACAAGAACTGATATAAGCAAATAAACCTTAAGCCAAAAAATAACTAACTTGTTATAGTTTTGGCTTAAGGTTTAATGCAATATTTACTTTAAATTATTTTTGTTAAAAACAATGCTCTAAGAATCTTTCTTTGCTTCTTTTGATTCTTTTTTATTTACAGTTTCATTTTTCTTTTTATTAACTTTCTCTTCCTCTTTTTTAACCTCTTTTTTAGGTTTTGCTTTTTTAGGTTTTGCTGTAGCTTTATCAACTAAACCTTTTTTTTTCTTTTTCTTAGGTCTTAAAACTCCATAAGAGCCTCTTGATATTTTACCTTTTTTTGTTTTTACATCACCTTTTCCCATAATTTATACTTTTTTTATAATACAATTTTTTAATTTCTTACAAATATACACTAAGATTTGTTTTTAAAAAATTCATCTATCAACATATGAGAATTTTTTATAGAATTCTTTAACCATTGAAGCTTTGTTTTTTCAATTTCATAAGGTTTTAATTTCCAATCAATATTACTTTTTCTAATCCTATTTGTTAACTGATAAAGACAAATTGCAGCTGAAACAGAGACATTGAGGCTTTGAGTAAATCCATACATGGGTATTTTAACAAAATCGTCAGCCATTTCATAAGCAATATCAGACAATCCACGCATTTCTGTTCCAAAAATAATAGCAGTTTTATTATCTATAGATAACTCTTCCAAGCTATTATTTTTATAAGGTGAAGCAGCAATTATTTTATAATTTTCCTTTTTTAATTGCAATAAACAGCTTTTTGAATTATGAGGTTGTTCGTTATATTTTATAATATTTAACCATTTTGTAGAACCTAAAACAATATCCGGATTAACTGTATATTCATTTTCATTCTCTATAACATGAACATCCTGTATTCCAAATACATCACATGAACGCATAACAGCGCTAGCATTATGTGGCTGGTATATATCTTCAAGAACAACTGTTAAATGTCTTGTTCTGCTTTCCAACACAGTATTTATTTTTTCAATTCGTTCTTTAGTAACAAATTTTTCCAAATACTGTATTAATTCTTTAATATTATTATTAATTTTTTCAGCATCTTTCATATTATTATGCCTATAATAAAACAGTATAACATTAATAATAAAAAAAAAGCCGCCTAAATTGAAATAAAGGCGACTTTTTTTAGAATTTTTTCTAATCGTTACTTAACAGTTTTTGCTAATTCAGCGCCAGGCTTAAACTTAACAACTTTTTTAGCAGGAATAGTAATCTCTTTTCCTGTTTGTGGGTTACGACCTTTGCGAGCTTCTCTTTTTGCTACTGAGAAAGAACCAAATCCAACTAGTGCAACTCTGTTTCCTTTTTTAAGTGATTTTGTTGTAGCTTCAATGAAAGCATCTAAAGCTCTCTTTGAATCAGCTTTTGTTAAGCCAGATCCTGATGCAATTGCATCGATTAATTCTGCTTTGTTCATTTTTCTTTTGTTTTTGGTTAAAAAATATTTTTTATTATATAACACTGCAAATATAGGGTATTTTAATTACAAAACAAGTATTTTCTTTTAAATACACTATATTTGTTGATAAATTATATGTTTTGTTAATAACTTTCGTTTTTAAAGTATTGATTTTTAAGGAGTTTGCTTAAAAAGTAAAAAAAAGTTCATTTTTACTTTTTTTAAAAAAAAATGCTTTTTTATTTTCTTATTCATAGTTTAATAAAAGAAAACAATATAAAAAGCATAAAAAATTTGATGTTATTTAATAATTTTGAAGGATTTTATTAGAAGGTATATTAAATTCTATTTTTGAGTAATGTTATAACCTCTTAAAAATTCATCAATAAAAAATCGTTTTTTCCCCGGTATTTGCAATTCTTTTATATTGACAGCACCATCTGGTGTGGATATTTTTAAAAATGTTTTATTATCTGAAAGTATGGTTTGTGATGGATTATCATGATTAAAGTATTCAGGCTCTGCATCATATATTTTAAAGTAAAAAGGCTTATCATCAAATAGCGGAATATCAGTAAATGCACCGGGTATAGGATTAAGCCCATGAATTAAGTTTACAATTTCTTTAGCAGAGTTATTCCAGTTTATACGGCAATCCTCCTTATGAATTTTTGGTGCTTTTTTAATATATTTAAAATCTTCAGTAAAATTTGACTGTTTAGTAGGTTTAAGTTTGTCAAGCTTGCTTATTGTTTCAACGACAAGCTCCCCTCCTACTTTTTTAATTTTTTCATGCAATGATCCCGCAGTTTCTTTAGGTTCAATTTGAACACTTTTTCTTAAAAGAATATTTCCTGTATCAATTTTATCATCTATTATAAAAGTTGTGACACCGGTTTCTTTTTCTCCATTTATAATTACCCAATTAATTGGTGCTGCACCTCTGTAATTTGGCAATAATGAAGCATGCATATTTATAGTTCCTGATTCGGGAATTTGCCACAAAACCTTAGGTAATTTTCTAAAAGCTACTACTATTTGTATATCAGGAGATAATTCTTTAATGTTTTTAATAAACTCATTATCAGTTAGGTCATGTGGTTGAAATATTTTCAGGTTATTTTGTAATGCTACTTTTTTGACTTCACTATATTTAATTTTCAATCCTCTTCCTGAAGCTTTATCAGGAGCGGTAACAACTGCTATGATATTAAACTTTTCCTCAATAAGTCTGTTTAAAATATAAGCCGCTATTTCCGGCGTTCCCATAAAAATTACGCGAGGATTTTTACTCATACAGATTGTGTATAAACTTTTTAAAAAAATTAAGTTAAAAGCTTATTCTTAAGTTGTATAACTTCTATTGCTGTTGCAGCAGCTTCAACACCTTTATTTCCTTTTTTCCCGCCTGCACGTTCCTTAGCTTGCTCAAAAGTGTCGGTAGTTAATACTCCAAAAATAACCGGAATATTAGTTTCTATTCCTACTTTTGTAATCCCGTTAGCTACAGCATTCGAAATAAACTCGAAATGACGTGTTTCTCCTTGAATAACACATCCCAAACATATAATTGCATCAGGAGATTTATTTTCTGCTAGTAATTTAGCTCCAATGGTTAATTCAAAACTGCCGGGTACGTAGTAAACATCAATATTATCTTCAATTATTCCACTATTAAGCAATGTTTCTTTAGCTCCATTAAATAGTTGAGAAGTTACTTGATCATTCCACTTTGATATAATGATGCCTACCCTTATATTAGATGAGTTTTCAATTATATTACAATCCACATCTGAAAAGTTATTTTTTTTTGCCATTTTTTAGAAATGATTTTTTGGTAATAATGAAAAAATGATGTTTATAAAACTATTCCATCATTGCTTCAACTTTGGCAATATATCTATCAATATTTCTTGCTTCCTGAGAGTCCTTATATTCTTTTTCTATTCTTTTATATAGTCTCAAAGCATTTCTGTAATCTCCACTATATTCTTTTACTTGTGCAGCTCTAAAGAGATATATAGGGGTTGTAAGATCATTAGGCTCATGCCTGTATGCTCTTTTATAATAACTTAAAGCATTACTTTTTTCATCAAGTTCCATATAAGCATCACCTATACCTCCATAAGCAAGAGCTCCTACTATTTGGTCTCTGGTTCTATATCTTTTAAGATACTCTAAAGCATTTTGATATTGTCCAAGTTTAAGATAGCTTATTCCTGCATAAAACCTTGCCAAATTAGCCGTTTCCGTATATCTGTATTCTGAAATAACATCAAGAAATCCTAAATTTAGACCATCACCATAAATTGCTTGCTTCAAAGAGTCTTTCTCAAAATATCTTTCTGCCATAAAAATTTCAGATTGTGCTCTTTGTTCTCTTGGTTCAGCAATAAATCTGGTGTAACCAATATATGCGACAATAATTAAAACTATAATACCTACTACCAAAAGTATTTTATTCTGGTTAGTTTCAATAAACTGTTCCGTTTTACTTAAAGCTCCTTCAACAGCTTCTACATTTTTTTCTCCTTTGGAAATATTCTTATTACTTTTTGCCATAGCTTATAATTTGATTTTATCAAGTGCAAAAATAATGTATTTTTATATCTTTCAAACATTTTTTTTTCTTTTTTAGGCAAAATCTTATTTTGATATACTTAGCTTTTTTATTTAAAACAAAAAAAAATACCATATATAACATTTGAGATAGCTTCATTGCTTTACACTTTAATTCCACTCAAAGCCCGCTAAACAAAAGATATAGTAAGTTCGCAAAAGAAAAAATCGGCTAATAGAAAATCCTTGCAGTTATCTGAAAACTAAAATCATTGCGAACTTTGCAGGAACCTTTTTTTAGCAAACCTTCTACTTTAAAACTTTTCCACTTTCTCCTTTACAAACTCGTTTTTTATTCGCGGCTTATTTTTTTAAAATATCGCAATTTTTTGAACAAGATAATATTGTAAATATACATTAAAGCAGTTATACTTTTTTTTCTAAAGTATCGTTAAATTTATAATTTCAACATCAAGTTTTTCTATTATTTCTGAACACTAAAAAAACAATGATAATAAAACGCACAATACTTTTTGCAGGACTTCTGTTTTTATTTGCTCACCTTTTGTTATTTCAATCATGCCGTGATGATGAATTTATCCCTAACCCTGATATTAGCAAATTAAGCTTTTCTGCTGATTCAATTTTATTTGATACCGTTTTTACTACTGTCGGAAGCGCCACAAAAGGTTTGATAGTATATAACAATTATGATAAACGGATAAGAATTCCTTCAATAGAATTAGCTTCAGGACCAAATTCATATTTTCGTATTAATGTTGATGGTGAACCGGGATATAGGCATCATGATGTAGAAATTGAAGCTAATGATTCTATATATATCTTCGCAGAAGTTACGGTTGACCCTGCAAATCCTATTGGGCAAACACTTCCCTTTATCGTTGAAGACAGTATTATGTTCAAAAGCGGACATAACCATCAAAATGTTCAGTTAGTTGCATGGGGTCAAGAGGCAAGGTTTATAAGACCAAATGATACTATTATCTTAAATAATAATAAAATAGCATGCCATCTTATTCGTGAAGATACAAGATGGACAAGTTCAATCCCTTATGTGGTCTATGGTTTGGTATTTGTAGAGCCGGGAAAAACGCTTGAAATTAGTCAGGGTGCAAATATTCATATGCATAATACTGCCAGCTTAATTTTTCTACAAGAATCATCATTTAAGGTTCTTGGATCTCCTGAAGCCCCTGTTACAATTGAAGGCTCTCGTTTAGAGTCGCATTACAGAGAACGCCCGGGTCAATGGGGACGTATATGGATGACTGCTACAAGCAAAGACCATGAAATTAGAAATGCCGTTATTAAAAACGGTACAATAGGATTGCATGTTGATTCTATAGGCAGTTTTACAGAACCCACTCTTACTCTTGAAAATACCTTTATACGAAATATGAGCTTTATTGGACTATTAGCCCAAGGCAGTCACATTTTTGGCAAAAATGTTGTCATTTCTAATTGTGGAGAAAACCTGTTGAATCTTTCACTTGGAGGAGAATACGAATTTTTACATAGTACATTTGCTAATTATTACGGTACTACAATAAGGCAATCTCCTTCACTAATTTTGAATAACTATTATATTGATATTAATAATAATTATCAAATCAGGGACCTTGAAAAAGCTTATTTTGGGAATAGTATTATTTATGGCAACAGAGAAGAGGAGATTAGTACAGATTTTCACAATGCAGCCACATCAGCAAATTATACCTTTGACCATTCTATACTTAAAACGACAAGAGATCTTTCATCAGATAATTATATAAGTGTTTTAAAAAACGAAAATCCCTTGTTTCACAGCACTTCCGATAATGATTACAGGATAAGCGAAAATTCTCCTGCAAAAGGTGCCGGAGACCCTGAAATATCAAATAAGGTTCCTTATGATATTAAAGGAAGGAGCCGGCAAGACAGATCAGATATAGGTGCTTACCAGTATTTTGAAGAAGAAAATGATAATAATGATTAAATTTTTGCTCTTTTATACATTTTAATCTTTTCAGAGAGCTTTTTTTACTGTTTTTCCGATATCTGCGGGAGATTCAACAACTATAGCACCACAATCACTTAAAATTTTCTTTTTAGCTTCTGCCGTATCATCTTTGCCTCCAATTATAGCTCCGGCATGGCCCATTGTACGCCCTTTAGGAGCAGTAGCTCCGGCAATAAAGCTGATAACAGGTTTTTTGTTATTTTCTTTAATCCATTTTGCAGCTTCTGCCTCCATATCACCACCAATCTCTCCAATTAAAACAATTCCTTCAGTGCCGGGATCTTCCATAAAAAGTTTTACGGCATCGCAAATTGATGTTCCAACAACAGGGTCCCCTCCTATTCCAATACAAGTTGACTGCCCAAGACCTTCTTTTGTAACCTGATCAACAGCTTCATAAGTTAAAGTTCCCGACCTTGAAATAATCCCGATGCTACCCGGCGTATGAATAAAACCAGGCATTATGCCAACTTTGCACTCTCCCGGAGTAATTATACCCGGACAATTAGGTCCTATCAACCTTGAAGGCTTATCTTTTAAATATTCTTTGACTTTAACCATATCCTTAACAGGAATACCTTCTGTTATACAAACTATAACCAAAATTCCGGCTTCTGCAGCTTCCATTATAGCATCAGCCGCAAATGAAGGAGGCACAAAAATAACTGATGTGTCTGCCGATGTTTTTTCTACAGCGTCTCTAACAGTATCAAAAACAGGCAAATTAAGATGTTTAGTACCACCTTTGCCGGGCGTAACACCCCCGACAACATTAGTGCCATATTCAACCATCTGTTCTGCATGAAATGTGCCCTCCGAACCGGTAAAACCCTGAATAAGAACCTTTGAATATTTGTTAACTAATATACTCATAATGAAATTTTATCATTAATTATAAAAACAACTATCAAAATTACATTTTTTTCATTTATTAACAAGTTTAGTTGATTATTTTTGTAATTTAATTTCATTTATATTTACGCTTTTTGATTTTTAATTATGGACACTTATTATAATGACGACACTATATGTGCTATTGCCACACCTAACGGTATAGGTGCAGTAGCTATTATAAGAGTTTCGGGTTCCGATTGCTTTAAAATCATTGAAAAGGTTTTTAAACCTGTAAAAAAAGGTCTAAAAATTAGCAATGCACAACCGCAAAAGCTA
>PWLF01000058.1 GCA_003559475.1 Bacteroidales bacterium | reverse complement strand
TTTCTATATATATAATATTTTACTAATCTCCCTGTCATTGCCGCGAGCAAGGGCAGGTTTTACTAATCTGATTTTTATGGAAAAATTAGTTGTCTTTGTTGATGGAAGTAATTATTATCATTCTTTAAAAAAAGCTTTTAATAAAACAAATGTAGATTTTCAAAAGTTATCTGATTTTTTAAGTTCTAATTATAATTTAGTTAAAATTTATTATTATTCAGCACCATTACTTTGGCAAGAAAATCCGAAACAATATAGTAAACAACAAAAATATTTTGAAAAATTGAAATTAGTTAAAAGATTAGAATTAATTCTTGGAAAATTAGAGAGAAGAAAGAATAAGAAATTAGAACAAATTAAACAAAAATATAATTTATTATTATCTAATTTAAATAGTGATATAGATAAAGAAAATCAAAAATTATTTTATGAATTAAAAGATGACTTAGAAGATTATTCTAAGTATGGTAATAAGGTTGAAAAAGGAGTAGATGTAAATTTAGCTGTAGATTTAGTAACTCTTGCTTATGAAAATAAATATGATGTAGCAATGGTAATTTCAAATGATGGTGATTTTGAACCTTCTGTTAAAAAAGCACAATTATATGGTAAAAAAGTATGTAATGTTAAATTTCCTAAATGTAATGCTCATCATTTAAGTAAGATTTGTGATAAATCAATATATGTTAATGATATTTCTAACTTTATTATAGATGATTAAAATGATTACAAATAAAGAATTAATTGAAAAAACAAAAAATGTATTAAATCCTAAAGAAATTAATGCTGCTTTAGGTATTCAAACAGGATATACAGGTTGTGCTTTGTTAACAAAGAATGGCAGTGTATATACTGGTGTTAATATAGATTTAGCTTGTGGAATCGGCTTTTGTGCAGAACATAATGCAATTTCTACTATGATAACTAATAATGAGTTTGATATCAAAAAAATAGTTGCTTTTTCTGCTATTGGTAAAATAATTCCTCCTTGTGGAAGGTGTAGGGAATTGATATCACAAATTAGTAAATATAATTATAATAATACTGAAATTATTATAAGTAATAATAAATCTAAAAAATTAAAAGAATTATTACCTTTAGATTGGAAAAGATATTTTAAGTAATTGAACACTTTTAACTTTAGGTTAAATTCCTGCCAGAAGCTAAGTTAAATATTTTTAAGAGCTTTTGACCAAAAGATTTAAATATACTACTATACTTAATTATATTACTATGAGCCCTAGAAATCCTACGGGGTTTCTAGATGCCTATTTATGATTTTTTATGGAAAATACAATTGTATTTATAGATAATGGTTATTTAAAACTAATTTTAAAAGAATTTAATAATTTAAAGATTGATATTAATAAACTTTCTTTTAATCTTTGTAAAAAGATAGATTTGTGGTGCGACTCTGTATATGTTTATGATGCTCCACCTTATCAAGATCCAAATTCTAAAGAAGACAGAATAAGGAAAAAAAATTATGACAAATTTATTTCAAAATTAAGAAAAAAAAAAATTATTGTTAGAGAAGGTAGATGTCAAAAAATTGGAAATGAGTTTCATCAAAAAGGTGTAGACACTTTACTTACTATGGATTTATTATCAATCCCTCAAGAAAAAAATATAAAAAATGTAATTTTAATTGCTTGTGATACAGATTTTGTTCCTGTTTTGGAAAAAATTAGAAGTAAAGGTTATAAAATCTATTTATTTCATTATAATGATTATAAAAGAAAATCAAAATTTTCTATGTCTAATCATTTAGAAATTGCTTGTGATAGAACTATTCTAATTAAAAAAGATGATTTAGAAAAATCAAAATTAGGATAACATGGATACTAATAATTTAAGTAAAGAAATTAGAAATTATTTTTTAGGTGAATTAAATAAATTAAAATTAAATAAAATTAATGAAATAAAAATAAAAAAAAAAGATATTGTTGATGCTTCTTTATATGACGATCTTATTAATGAAAAAATATATATTCTTTATAGTGGACAAAAATAATCTTTATTATAACTCTTTATCATCAAAGAAAAAGATCTCATCTATTTTTGAATTAAGTTCTTTTGCTATCTTAAATCCTAGTTTTAAAGAAGGGTTATATTTACCAGACTCTATAAACAATATAGTTTCTCTTCTTACACCAACTTTCTCTGCTAGTTGTTCTTGAGTTAGATTATATCTTGCTCTTAGTTCTTTTATTCTTGTTTTCATTTGACATCATTTTTCATATATACTTAATGAAAAGCTAAAAGTTAATATTTGCAATACAAATATTGCAGCAATAGCTATTAAACTAATTTCTATAACTTCAAATATTGTTACTAAAACCATAGCTAAAGTAAGTCCGATTAGAGAAACTACAAATGCATTTGTTGAAGCTTTACCAATATTTTCTTTTAACATTTCATCATTTTTTAGATTTGATAATGCAAAAAATCCAAAAAACCCAAAAAATCCAAATAACCCATACATTTGTAAAGGAATTCCTAAAAGACCAATTAATCCTAATAAACCTAGTAAACTCAATTTATTTTTTTTCATATTATCATTCGTTTGTTATTTTTATTAAATCCTTAGGTTGAATACAGAACATTCATGTTCTGATGAAAACCGAACTATTTTTAAATTAAAAGTATATAATTCCTCTTATAGAGTAGCCAATAGAGGCTACAAATAAGAGGTGAAAACTATGAAAGACTTATGTAGCGATAGCTATAAAAAATGTGCGGACGTAAGACGAAATTCGTTTTACTTTGTTTTTGTGTCAAAATATAGGTATAATACTTTTAGGAATGAATTTATAAGCGAAGTTGTAAAAGATATATTTAATGTAATATCTCAAAAATATGGTATTACGATATATTCACAAGAAACAGATATTGACCATATACATCTGTTTCTTGAAATACCAATAACTATGACTTTAAAGCATGTAATTTGTTTGTTAAAGTCAAATACTGCTCACAATATATTTACTGTATTTCCTGGTTTTAAAAAAAGATATCCTAAAGGCCATTTTTGGAGTAAGTATACATACTATGAAAGTATAGGTAAAGTAACTTCTGAAACTATTAAAAAATATATTGAAGTTGGTCAAAAAAAGTATTTGCAAACGCATGGATCTTAGTTACAAAGGGAGCTCGCTCGTAATACTGCACATTTATGTGCAGATAAGGGCTCCCGATAACCAATAAATCGCAAAGCGATTTGGTTCATTTTAGGTAAAAAAAATGAAATTTAGAGTTTTAGTTGAACAAGATGAAGATGGTTTTTTTGTTGCAGAGTGCCCTAACTTGCCAGGAGTTGTTTCACAAGGAAAAACAAGAGAAGAAGTAATAATAAACATTAAAGATGCAATTAAAGGGTATCTTGAAAGTTTAAAAAAAGCAAATGAACCAATACCAAGACCAATAACTGAAGAAGTTGTTGATATTTATGGATCAGTTGCCAATAATGTCTGGTCAAGATTTAATAAAACTACTTTTAATATTAGATTATCAAGTTCATCACTAAACAGGAACTCATATAATTTTAAGGCAAAATAAAGCCCTTTATAGAAGGCTTACAATACCTAATCATAAAGTTTTAAGAAGAGGCACTTTATGAGCAATAATAAGACAATCAGGAATTTCAAGAGAAGAATTTATAGAATTGTTATAAAAAGCACTTTTAATTTTTGTTTAATTTCTATCAGAAGCTTAACTGGTTTCGCTTAGTTAATACACAACGTTTTGGGTTTTTTTATTTTTGTTTAGTATTTTATAAAACAATATACTTAAATATAGTTTGCTATAGTGTGTTATATGTGAGAGGTGAAATTATATGCGTGATATTACTACAATACAATTAAAAAAAAAAATAGTCAATAATCTTCAAAAAATAAAAGAACATCCAAGACAGACTTATAACGAAGTAATTAATAATCTAATAGACTATAAACTAAAAACAAGCAAAAAAAATCAATATACTGAATTTTTACATAAAATTCAACAAGAAAAAATGAAAGAACTATGGGATAATAAAGAAGACGAGGTTTGGGAAAATGTATGATTCTGGTAGTGTTGTAATTGCAAAAGTTCAATTTACTGACACTTATGAAATAAAAAAAAGACCAGTGTTAATATTATATGAAGAATATGGAAACATTGTTGTTGCAGGAATAACAAGCAACTTAGATATGATTGGTATTCCTTTATTAAAAAAAGAGGGACTACTTAAAGATAGCATTATTAAAATCAATTATATTTTTACAATTTCTGAAAAAATGATTTATAAAAGTCTATTTAGTTTAGATATTAATAAGAGAAAACAAGTATATAATGAAATTACAAAAAAGCTTAATATTATTTTAAAATAATTTTTAATAAATGAGTTTTTTAAATATTTTTTTGTAAATTTCTTTCTTATTTACGATTTATCTTATATCCTATTCATAAACCAAAATAAAATCATTTATAAATCATTCTAATCTCTATATATTATATAACTCAAAATAAAAAGAATCTATGAAAATAAAACAAAAATATAACGGATCTTTAAAAAACTCTCTTTTAATACATAAGAAAAGATCTTTTATTTATAAAGTTTATTATTCATTAATAGGCTATCCAATAATCTATGCTCATAAAAAAATATTAAAATACTTAAGTATAGGGTTAGTAGGCACGTTTGTTGATTTTTGTGTATTATTTGTATTAACTGATTTTTTAGGTTTGTTTTATTTATTTTCTGTTATGATTTCTTATACAACAGGACTTTCAATAAACTTTTATTTAAATAAAAAATATACTTTCAAACATACGGCTTCTTTTCTAAGATCTGTACAAACGTTTTTTTCTTATTATTTAGTTTCTTTGTCTAGTCTTGTTATTATTTTAGTATTTATGAGCTTTTTTGTAGAGCTACTTAATCTACATTATTTAATGGCATATGTGATTATTTGTTTTTTAATGGTCTTTTATAGATATAAAGGACATTCAATTTGTTTTAATAAGTTTAAGTAGTTTTTTTAGAAAACTATATAAATATTTAGAAACACTATATTTTTAAAATAAAAAGATAATATGCATAAATTAAGAACTATATCTCCCATTGTAGCTAGTATTTTGTTGATAGTTATAGCTGTAGCTTTAGTTGGTCTTTTGTTAGGCTGGGGAACAGATTTTCTAACAGAGAGAACAAAAGAAACAGAAGAAGTTTTTACAACATCTAATCTTACTGGTCTTGTTACTTCTCAAGGAGTTTCTGGAACATTTGTAACGTTAGCAAATAATCATAGACTACAAGATGCAAATATTGTTGCTTATAAACTTGTTCCTTCTTTAGATCATTTTTTGTTTGAATATTTTGAAAATAATATTTTTTATCTAGAAAATCCTTTTTCTCTAGATCCTAATTCTTCAAACCCTTTTAGAATAAATTGTTATCCAGAAAATAATTTTAATTTACATCTTATAACAGAGGATAACAAATATATAAACGTTAATATTGTTGTAAGAGATATAAAACTTATAAATGATTTCGGTTGTAATCCTGTT
>PWLF01000063.1 GCA_003559475.1 Bacteroidales bacterium | reverse complement strand
CATTTACTGCACTTGAGTTTAAACTATTACATGAAGATTAGTAACTATTGTCAATGGTTTTGTTATCTAAAAACCCCCTTTTTTGGTTATTGACCGGTAATGATTATATATAGACCTTTGTGTCGTAATTAAAATTATTAATAAATAAAAATAAAAGAGTTATGAAGATTAAAAGAAAAAGTGTTGTTAAACTATTTGTTTTTAAAGCTATTGTGCTTTTAACGTTAACACCGTTAATGATTTCGTGTGATAAAGATGAAGATGTAGATCAAACTACTCCACCGGAGATATATGACTTATTTGCCGGAGATCATGACCACACAACTAATGTAATAATAAAAAGACCGGGGGCTGAAATTATTGTTGACTTCAGTGCAAGATCTCAAAATGATGGACGACTTGAAGCTTATCATATTGAAATTCATGACCATCCTGAAAGTGGAAATCCGGCTGATGAGTACTTAATAATTGACGACCTGTTTGATAATGACCCTACTTTTAAAGGGACAAGAAATGCCAGCGTACATAAACATATTCCTATACCGGATGATGCTCCCTTAGGAGAATATCATGTTGAAATAGTCGTTTTTGACGAGTTTGGAAATACAACCGATGCAGATACTCATATATATTTAATTGAAGATGATAAATAGTGTTATTTTTTTAAATTAAACAATTTCGTTCTTTCTTATTGTAGATTTTATTAGTTAATGTTGATTTATTTTAATTAGTGAGTGAAAAAAGGGGAAATTTATGTTTCCCCTTTTTTTATAAAACCAAAACCAAATATTTAATCAGTATAGATTTATTTGATAGTTGAATGTTGCTTTATGCCATTAACTTAACAATTTTTTCAAAAATTGAAGTGACTTCTTTATTGTTTTGCTCAAAAACAGATATCCCTTTTTCTCCTGCTTCTCCAACTTCAGTTATTAATGGAATTTGACCTAACAATTTGGTGTTATATTCTGATGCTAATTTTTCTCCTCCTCCTGAGCCGAAAATAAAGTATTTTTCTTTCGGATGCTTAACAGGTGTAAACCAAGACATGTTTTCAATTACTCCTCTTATCGGTACATTAATATCCGGATTTTTAAACATCGAAATTGATTTTCTAACATCATTTAAGGATATTTCTTGCGGTGTGGTTACAATAATTGCCCCACTGATATTTAATTTTTGAATCGTTGTTAGTTGTATGTCACCCGTGCCTGGAGGAAAGTCAATTATCATATAATCAAGCTCTCCCCATTTAGTTTTTTCAAAAAGATGAGTAATAACATTTGATGCCATAGGACCTCTCCATATAAGTCCTTGGCTTTTATCTACCAAAAACCCAATGGAGGTGATTTTTATGCCATTCTTTTCAATCGGAAACATTATTTCTTTTTCCTCAATAATTTCAGCTCTTATTTTCGCATCTTCAATACCAAACATTTTTGGAATAGAAGGTCCATATATGTCGGCATCAACTAATGCTGTTTTATATCCTTTGCGAGTTAAAGCAACAGATAAATTTGCAGAAACTGTAGATTTTCCTACGCCCCCCTTTCCTGAAGCAACAATAATTATATTTTTTATGGCTGGTAAATCTATTTTTTTTAATTGTTCCATTTTTGAAAAAAAAAATTTTTGATTAATAGATTGTTTAATAGTTATTTATGTTTTTGTATGACATTGCTGATTTAAATTAAAGTTTTTTTCTATAATAATTTGAATAAAGTGCAATAGCCGGATTATGTCCTGTAACTCTATCTTTTACAATGAATGTTGTTACAGGAGCATCAGAATACTTATTAAAAAGTATATCATGCCCGACACAAAGTCCTATAACAATATTTAACTCGGTTTTTAAGTCATTAAGTACCTTTGCTTGCCCTATCGGATTGCATATTGACTCGTATTTTTTGCAATCTATTTTAGTCAGCTTGTACTCATTTTTTTCAATACCCGAAAATTTGCAACATATCGAATTTACACCAACTATTTTTTTAAGTATTTCTTTTAAAATTTCTGTTTCCGATGCTAATCCTATACAGTGAGCTATTCCGACATTTTTATAATCCATTTGCTTAATAAAATCAATCACTTCTTCTAATCTTGTCCACTCCATATAATGCTCGCCTTCAATTTGAGTAGATACTTCGAGAATTTTTTTGTTGTCTTTTTTATCGTATTCTTGTTTTGAAAAATCTATAAAAGAAGAAAAATCATGATTGTTGACACATCCGCTTCCTTCGTTGCAACTAAATACTTTACAGTTAGCACAGTTTATCATAGAAATAATTTTTTTAATATTTTTTTAAACTAAATTCATATTTGTTTTTAGAATAGTAATTCCGGGATATTGCTTGTTTATTGCAAAACAAAATACATTGTACGCAAGAGTTACATTTTTGATTATTTATAATGTACCTGTAAAAACTACAAGGAACATCATATTCCAAACAGTATTTGATGCATTTTTTACATGCTTGATTTTGAATTTTTTCAATTGCATTATTCTGACAAATCTCCATGCATTGACCACATTTAATGCACTTTGAATTGTCAATTTCAGGAATTTGTTTTTCTGTTGATATAGCCCTCATAGTCTAATTATTTGTAATTTTCTTAAATGCCATGTTGATTTTATTTGCAATTTTTGATTTGGGTTCCCATTCCATTATGCTTTTGCAATTAGTCATAGCTTCAACAATTGACGAACAGAAAGGAAGTTTTTCAATTACTTCAACTTTTATGTCTTTGCAATATGCCTCAATATGATTTGATATATCATTGTTCAGGTTAGATTTATTAATTATCACATAAATTTTAGGATTAAATTTTAATGTCAGTTCAATAGTTCTTTTTAAATCGTTTATGCCGGAAATTGATGGTTCAGTTACAATAACAACTTTGTCAACACCTGTTATTGTAGATATAACAGGGCATCCGATTCCGGGAGGTCCATCAATAATTATTGTTTTCAGGTTATGTGATTTTGATAATAATTTGGCCTTTTCTCTAACCATATTAACCAGTTTGCCGGAATTTTCCTCACCGGGAGCTAAACGACCATAAACCATAATACCGTTACGAAATTTGCCTGAATGCATTCTGCTTTTATCATTTTGTTTCATATCTATGGCACGGGTAGGGCATACCCGCATGCATAATTCACATCCTTCACATAATACCGGAGAAATAACAATTTTATCATTTAAATAACTTATAGCATCAAAGCGACAATAATCAATACATTTTTTACAGTTATCACATAAAGAATAATCAACTATTGCTTCTTGTCCGGCTATATAAATTTGTTCTTCTTCTTTTTCGGGATTAAACATTATATGTAAATTTGCTGCATCAACATCACAATCAGCAAGTACAATTTTTTCAGATAATGTTGCAAATGCAGCGCTAATACAACTCTTCCCTGTACCACCTTTACCGCTTATTACTGCTATTTCCATGTTAGTTAATAATTGTATTAAACATTGACAAAAAATCGTTTTGCAATTCCGGCATAAAATCAACCAAAATATCACCCTTCGAGTAACACGAAGCAATTTTTTTACTAAAAGGTATTTGCATCAAAATATTTATATTTTCAAATTTTAAATAATCATAAATATCAAAATTTCCAATACCTTCACGATTTATAATAACACCATATTTTTTATTCATTGTTTTTAGAGTTTCGACAGATTGTTTTAAGTCACTTAGTCCAAAAGGAGTTGGCTCTGCAACTAAAACAACATAATCAGCTTTTTCAATGGTTTGAATAAAGGGACATGATGTTCCCGGAGGTGAGTCAAGAATGCATATTTGATTTTTGTCTGATTCATTAATTGATGCCTTAATAACAGGAACAGAAGATAATACGCCAATTTTTAAACGTGATTCAATAATGGATGATTCCTTGCCATTTGAGTAATGGCTTACTTTGCCTAATTTTAGGTGCTTTTCTTTTATAGCGCCATATTTACAAGCAAAAAAGCAAGCACCACAACCATGACATAGATCATAAACTACTTGTATTGTTTCATGTATTAAAAAAATCGCATTAAAACTACAATACTCTTTGCATTTTCCGCAAAAATTACACTTTTCTTTCATTATGACAGGAGCTTTAAGAGTTATATCGTAGTCGGAATTAAATTTGTAATTATTATAAAAGCCCATTACATTCGGAGCTTCAGCATCACAGTCAACTAATGCTACATTATCTATGTTTTTTTTTAAAACATAAAATAAATTTGTAGCCACTAATGTTTTTCCTGTACCACCTTTACCACTGGCAATAGCAATTTTAAAACTTTTATCCGGTGCAATTTTCATGGTCTTTTTTATTCCCGGGTTTGCAATAATTTGCACTTAACTCTAAATCATTATTTAAAAAATCAATAATAATGTCTTCAGCTGACTTAATAGGCGCTCCAACAAAAACGTTGATATTATTTTGATTAAATAAATTGATAGCTTTTTGCCCGATACCTCCTGCTATTATATCCGTTACTCCATACTGAAGTAGCCAAATCGGATATAAACCTGGAGTATGCTCCGGTGGTAAATGTTTTTGAATATTGGTGATTTTGTTTCCTTTTGTTTCTGCAATTGCAAAATGTTGGCAATGCCCAAAATGAGCCGATAAAACATCCTTTTCCAAAGGAATAGCGATGGTTTTTTTCATGTTTTGACTTATTAAAATTATTAATTTATAAAAAAGTTAAAAGTTAGTTACAACTTTCAACCTTTAACTCAACTTACCATCCCCTAAATCTGTTCCTTAATCCTAAACTCAAATCCAAACCTCGTCCTCTACCCAATCCACGACCTAACGGTCTTTCTTGAGCAGCAGGATTTTTATAATAACCTGTTTGGTTTTGTTGAGTTGATTGTTGGTTCTCAGGGTCAGTATTAACACATTGACCCATGCGTCTTCCGGTCATAGGACCTTGTCCTGCCGGTCCGGTTTTATCAAATCCGGGCATAATTACCTCCTTTTTTTAGTTTAATAATTTATTTGTTTTTCCCGCTTTTTAAGCGTTTTCCATTACCTTCTCTGCCTCCTGAATTGCGTCGTTTTCCCATTCCTTTACCTAATTTTTCCAATTTTTCCTTGTCAGAAACCTTTTTGCAGTTTCCAAGTTTGCGACCTGTTTGAGCACCTGCTCCTTCAGGTCCGGTACCATCAAGATTTGGCATGACTTTAAAATTTTAATGATTTAACATACTGATAATCTCATTTATGGTTTTTGGCTCTTTTATTACAATCATTTGTATTTTTAAACTATCAAGAATTGGTTTGATTTTAACTCCAAATTCCCCAGAAACAATTTTGCTTACTTTTCGCGAAGCCACCAATTCAACCGATGCCGGTCCTGCTCCTTGTTCTGCATCTTTATTGGGATTTGAAATAAATTCTGTTGACTTACTTTCAATATCATGAATGACAAACCAGGAAGCTCTGCCAAATCTTTCATCAATAATAGAATCAAAAGAATTTCCTGTTGATGTAATAGCTACTTTCATTTGAATAATTTTATGTTAATAAACTGTTTT
>PWLF01000206.1 GCA_003559475.1 Bacteroidales bacterium | reverse complement strand
GTTACGCATAATAATATGCAGAATGTTAATTTTTTCATAACTGAAAATTTTTGTGATAAATATAATATCAAAATTAATAATAATAACTCTTCTTTCCAAATTATTTAACAAAACCCGTTTTAATATCTTCAGGTTTTATTGTTAGACTGGCACCTGAATGAACTTTAAAAGAATGGGTTATATCCAATGATTGACCAAAATAAATTTCAAGGTTTGCCTCACTTTCTACTTCATAGTTGAATACAGAAATAGATTTGCAAGCATTTACAATTTTATTTCCATATAAAATATCATTACTTAAAACAATATCGCCAGGCTCGCAATTATATGGAAAAATCCTCATTGTCGGGTCTCCAAAATAGTTATAAAGGCTTCTATTTCTAGCAGCATTGAAACTTCTACCATAATCTAATATATCCCCTTTTCTATAACGGGGTGTGCTTGAACTACCATAACCATATTCTGGCCAGATGGCATCAGTTAACCCTTTAATCAGCCTATGGTTGTCCCATGTTGGAGTATTTCTAGATGCCGCAATCACACCCACTCCTCCGCCCGTTGGATGAATCAACCAATTTTCAGCAAAGCACATGGTGTTAGGGTCAGAGAGATCAAATCTCCCGGTTTGACAATTAATGGACCATACAATTGGTCTTAAATCATCATTATCTAATTGTTCTATATGTGAGTTCGTATAGTTAGGATGCGACCAACGATTCCAAGAGCCATGATTTCTATGCAATACAAGAAAAGTTCCATCATTTATAGCATTATTAATATGGTTATAATTTCCGTCCCAATCAAAATCTTGGGGTTCAGAACTTGTACACCATGCAGCTGGTTCACGCATATGATGAGAACAATCCCACCTCCATTCTTCGGGAGTTATATGACTTGGTGCATAGTAAACACGTTCGGCTTCAAAATTTAAGCCATTCTCCATAAAATTTAAAATATCTTCAATAATTTCGGCATAGCCCCTACTACATTTGCCTGGGATATTACCTTCCTGAAAATAAGCAGCCCCCAACACCGTTTCATAAAAAGAGCTTCCCTTGTGATTACTCTCATAATCAATAATTCTATTAACTATAGTTGTAGCTTCATTTGATGTGTTAACAGGGAGTCTTCCAAATCCGGGAATATCAGCTACATAGCCAAATGGTTCTTCAAACATTACATAGATGAAATCAGATGGACCCCAACTATTATAAAAAGTAGGAATATAATCAATACCACCCAGTAATAAAAGATATTCAGGTACGATGTTCCAGTTATTATATGCATTTTTAATATAGCTTTTTATAGTATCACGTCTTATTGAGTCACTATCAGATTCATACGTGCTACTGATGTCAGATGTTCTTACAACTTTTGTCTCAATACCAATGCTATCCTTCCATGCTTTAAGATCATTAGCTGCATTTTCAAAATCATCGTGGGTAACAATAAGGTACTCACAACCTGATGTTGATTTTGTATCTTTATGTGAAAAGTCAGTAAAAAAAATATTTTTCAACACTTCTTTTCCATTAATAGTACGATCCTTGATATAGTTCTCAACATTGCTGCTCTTTAATTGTCCTCTAATAGGTTGTCTTGTTCCTTTAAAATCAACCGACACAGTCAAATTAGGATATACAATAAGCTCTTTTGTAACAGGATTGTATTGATAAGGATATAAAAACAAGTCTGTCAATTTATATCCTCGTTTACTCATTATTGAGCCGAATTCCGCAAATTTATTCGGGTATGCTTTATTTGTGGTATAAGTTACACTGTCAATAATGAATTTTTCTTCTTTGTCACTTTCACAATCCATTAAAGGCATTTGAACCGGTGGCACTTCTATATCTCTAAAAATAACCGGTTTGCCCAGTTCAATTTTTAGAATTGGTTTTGTGCCATTAGGAACAGATATCATTGATTTTATTATTGGAACATTAGGCTTTCCCAAACTATCAATTAAATACTCTCCTCCACCTTCTATATATTCTAAAAGCTTTCTGTTTAGATCACTGGAATTAATTCTTTCAAACTCCAATAAATCAGTAGTTACTATTAATCTATCCGAGTTAGATTGTACTATTTTTTTATTTACAATTTGCGCTTTTGTCTCCTCATTAATAATGGATAAGAGAGAAATAACCAGTGTTAAAGCGATTGTAAATATATTATTGTGTTTTAATAATTGTGTCATAATAAATCAAATTTTCTGTGGTTTAATTCAAGATTTTAATTATAAAAAAGCTCCTACTCCGTCAAAATCATCCTCTTAGTACCCACTTCTTTACCATCCACAATAAGCGTATAAAGATACATGCCGGGTTTTAGCTCGTTTCCTTGTATTTTTATGCTTGAATATCCGCGTTCGTTAATAGCATAACTGTTTATTTGTACACCTTGCATATCGTAGATGTTGAGCATGGTTTTGTCAGAATATTTATAAAGTTTAAGGATAATAAAAAAATATAAGCGAACCTAAGAACTCAATTTTTTTTATTATCAAAAAATAGACTTGGTTTTTAAAAAAGTTTGCTTTAATTCAAAACTCAATGAAACATTATATTATCAAGGACACGAAAAATTGCTGCCGGGCTCAATTAGTAATTCTGCACCAAGTTCGGCTTCAAATTCTGAGGTAAAATTTATTTCATTATACTTAATTTGTAAGTTGTTACCAGATTCAACAATTACATCATCCAAATTAACAAAAAATCTTTCAAAACTACCGGATTGAGAGCCGCTTAAAAATAAAGGCTCAGATTGATAAACAGCACAATATGCATTGATTCGTCCAGCTCCAAGCATTCCGGGATATAAATGAGCATCATTAACAGGATCTGCTGTTGATTTTATTATATCTTTGACTTGTGCCGGTGTTACTGAATTGTTTGCTGATTTTATAAGGGCAGCAACGCCAGCTACAATTGGTGTTGCAAAAGATGTACCTGACCATGAACCATGATAAGGCCAAGTATTTGGCACACAGTTCCCATTATCTTCTTCTTTTTCTGTAGAAGTAGCCCCCATAACTGAATAGCCCGGAGCGCATATATCTACTTCAGGATAATGTGAATGAGTCTTATTCTCACCATTCATGTAAAATGTATGATTATCATTTTCGTCTGTACTTGTTACACATATAAGTCTGTCATCATATGTTGGAGAGAAAGGGTATAGTGGTGAAAAAGGAGGTTCTCCCCCAATTGGACAACTAGCTCCTGTATAACCATTTCCTGCAGATGCAACAATAGTAGTGCCATTATCTAGTATTTCTTGAATAATTAATTGATCTTGACCTGTTGTGTCAGGTGAACAACTAGAAAACCAGCTTATGCTTATAACATCCACTCCTTCAACAATAGATGCATGATGAGCTTTTGCTAGTCCATTAACCCAGTGATAAGGTTTTATCATAGTATTGAAACCAATAGAAGATAATTGTCCACCCCCATCTGTATGTGCTGCAGCAAAGCTTGATACAGCTGTGCCGTGGTGATTTCTTTTACAGTCTGAACTAAAAGTAGTTCCGCTCATAGGATCAGATGTAGTCGTAAATTTATATTCTAAATCAGGGTGGTTTATATCAAACCAAGTATCAATAACAGCAATTTTAATGTCCGAGCTTCCTTTAGTTATATACCAAGCTTTATCAGCATCAATTATTTTCAAATGCCACACCCAATCAGGATGATTATTCCACATGTAATCTGAAGGATCATAAGCCCTAGGCTTATCGGTTCATGAATATGTCTTATGATAGGAAAAAAATTTACAAATTCATTTTCAAGTTTATTTATCATTTTTTTTGCATCAATAGAGTTTTTGCAAGTAATCTGATAAATATTTTGAAGTTCTGGGTTTTTTGACCATGGTAGAGCCAGTTGATAGTTTGTTACGTTGTAACTATCAAAAAAATATCCTAATGAAGTTTTATCTAAAATTTTTTGCAATGATTTTCCTTCTTTTGGGGTTACCCATATTATATTGCTATAACTTTCATTTGCCGTATTAGATATACAAACTAATACTGGAAATATAAATATTAATATAACTTTTTTCATTTTTTTATAATTTTATTAATTTTTTGTATGTTTTTTTTGTTTTATCTGAGAAAGTAAAAGCTAAAATGTATGTGCCACTTTCTAAACCTTCAACATCAATTATTACTACTTTATGATTTGATGATTGTAATTCCCTTACTATTTTTCCTCTATCATTATAAATCGTCAAGTTTGTAATAATCTTCGGAGATTCTACAAATACTTTTCCGTTTTTAACAGGGTTTGGGTATATTTTTAAATCATCATTCATTTGGGTTTTATTTATACTTGTAATAATGCAAGTGTCGCAGGGATATTGCCAAGACGGATTAACATATTCTATTTCATCATCAAAATAACATCTTAGCTTTCCTAAATGCTCTTTTTTAGTAAGAATGTATAAATGCCTTCCGAAAATATAATTTATAGCTCCCATTTTTTCAATAGCAGGAGCCATTCGATGAAAACCCATAATAGCATCAGACCTATATAAAGAATATAATTCATTTTTTTTCAAATATATACCATTCTGCATTATGCTATCTTTTGATTCAACTCTATAGCTAAAAAAAGGAACAGAATCACCTAAACGATTTTGAGGATCATAAAAACCTTCGGTTGGCTTGAAGCTTTCCTTATGTACTATAACTGTATCACCAATTTTAGCTCCAAAATCATAAAGCAGATGCATAGATTCATGGTAATAGTTATAATAAAAAATACTATCTCCTTGTTGATGAAAAAATTCACGACTTATGAGGAAATTATCTTCGCAAAAACGAAATTCAACAATCCTGTGATTTAATCCTTTTATAATAGTATCATTTACAGATTTAAGTTTAATACAAGCACCTGTGTATGGAGCACTATAATACCATTTTGCTCCCAAAGGAGCAAATTCCGTTTCCCCGGCAAGATTAAAACAAGTCAGCGTGACACATAAAATTAATGTTATTTTTTTCATACTTTTTAATAATTAATTTGAGTTCTGAAATTTAATAAAACAAATTCTAACACTTCTACTCCGTCAAAATCATCCTCTTAGTACTCACTTCTTTACCATCCACAATAAGCGTATAAAGATACATGCCGGGTTTTAGCTCTTTTCCTTGTATTTTTATGCTTGAATTTCCGCGGTCGTTAATAGCATAACTGTTTATTTGCACGCCTTGCATGTCGTAGATATATAGCATGGCTTTGCTAACGTTTTCAGGGATTTCAAACCTGATAGCTGTGGATTGACTGAATGGATTAGGAGTGTTTTGATAAAGTACGGGCTTTTGTCCTGTTTCAATATTTTCATTGCTGCCTGTAGCTGACTTGCTTTCGCCGATATTGTCTAAAACATCCATTTCGCGGCAGCATTGAGCTTTCAGGATTTCCAAGTCTTTCTCAAGTTTTGTGATTCTTCTTTCAAGAGCTTCAATTATTTTACCGCTCTCTTTGCTTGTCTTTTTGCCACCCCTCTCTAATTCTTCGATGCGTCCTTGCTGCTCAGTATAAGCTTCAACCAATACGGGGATTAATC
>PWLF01000022.1 GCA_003559475.1 Bacteroidales bacterium | reverse complement strand
GTTTACTTTTGTCCATAGTAGTTGGTTTGTGGTAAAACAAAACTACAAAAATAAAGAGAATGGAAGATCTTAGGGTCTTCCTTCTCTAATTTTTTTAATTTTTTTTATCGGACAATAGTGTTTTTATATTAATTTTTTCATATTCTCCTGCAAAGATAATAATAAAAAAATTACCTTTTTGTAAGTTACCCTTTTGTAAGTTACTTTTTTGTAAGTTAAGTTTTAACAAGTTGGATGTTGCCTGCATCAAATAAAATAATATTTTTTTTATTAAAAAATTGTTCGTAATTTTGCGAAATAATAAATTAAAAAAATATTAAATTAAAAACAAAAAAAAATGAAAAAATTAAATCTTATTTTCGGAATGCTCTTAGTCGGCATGTTTGCTATAACGTCTATTAGCAATAGTGTAATAGCAAATGAAGAAGAGAAAGTTAAAGGACCTAAGCTTGAATATAAAGCGGAAAATAATCGCGTTGATTTGGGTACTTTGTATGTTGATGAATTAGAGAGGATGAGCCTTGAAATAGAGTTTGAAAATGCCGGTACAGAGCCTCTTACATTATCGCGAGTTACTGCATGCTGTGGAACTAGAGTTGAAGATTACCCCGAAGAACCTATTAATCCGGGTGAATTAGGAGTAATAAAAGTTTCTTTTAATCTTGCCCGACGCCCTCACAACGTAAATCGTGTGGTTAGAGCAATGTCTAACGATCCGGATGGTCAAAAAATACTTAGAATAACAGGTAAAGTTGAAGAAAAAGAAGAATAGATTAAAAATGAATTATTATTTGTGTTTTGTGTAGTTTATATTTATGATTAATTCATTTTAGATGTAACATATATTTTTTTTACTAAGAAAAAGGTAAATATTTTTATGAAAATACTTATTTTATGTACAGGCAACTCCTGTCGAAGCCAAATGGCTCACGGTTTCTTAGAACACTTTGATAGCAGATTAACAGTTCATTCTGCCGGCACGGAAGCTTCCGGCAAACTTAATCAAAAAGCTGTGGAAGTCATGAAAGATATAGATATTGATATTAGTCACCATACTTCGGATTCAGTTGAAAAGTACTTGAACGAAGAGTGGGATTATGTTATTACAGTTTGTGGGGGAGCAAATGAAGCATGTCCGGCATTTATGGGAAAAGTAAAAAAAAGGTTTCATATTGGTTTTGATGATCCAACTTATGCAGAGGGTTCGGATGAGTTTATTCATAGTGAATATATCAGGGTTAGGGATGAGATAAAAAAGGAGTTTTTTGATTTTTACAAAAATGAGATAGAGCATAATATTAAATAAAAAAATCTAAATACATGAAAAAAGATTTTGAAAAAGTTGTATTAACAGAAAAACCTAAAAAAACTATAGGTCTTTTTGAAAAATATCTCACAATTTGGGTTGCTCTGGGTATTATCGTGGGGATAACTATTGGCCATTTTTTAGGCGATAGTATTGAGATTATAAGCAGTTTTGAAATAGCAAGGGTTAACATACCCGTAGCCATTTTGATATGGCTGATGATATATCCAATGATGTTGCAGGTTGATTTTACCAGTATTAAAAAGATAGGTAAAAAGCCAAAGGGTATTGTATGGACTGTTATTATAAACTGGCTTATCAAACCATTTACCATGGCATTTTTTGCATGGATATTTTTTTCAAAGATTTATGCTGCATGGATTGACCCTGCAATGGCGGGTGAGTATATAGCAGGTGCAATTATTTTAGGCGCTGCACCCTGTACGGCTATGGTTTTTGTGTGGTCATACCTTACGGATGGCGATCCTAATTATACCCTTGTTCAAGTTTCGGTAAATGACTTGATTGTATTGATAGCTTTTGTACCAATAGTTGGTTTGCTTCTCGGTATAACTGATGTAACAGTTCCTTATGATACACTGGTAGCGAGTGTGGTTATTTTTGTCGTAGTGCCACTGGTTGCCGGTGTTATTACACAACGTATATTATTAAAATCAAAGGGATTAGAGTGGTTTAAAAATGAGTTTCTGCCAAAACTTAAGCCGATGAGTATAATCGCCTTGTTAGTTACACTGGTATTGCTCTTTGCTTTTCAAGGGCAGAATATTTTGAATAATCCTTTAATTATACTGTTAGCTGCGGTTCCGCTTGTAATACAAACTTATTTTATATTTTTTCTTGCATGGTATGGTGGTAAGAAGTTAAAATTGAAACATGCTGTATGTGCACCTGCTGCTATGATTGGTGCCAGTAACTTTTTTGAGCTGGCTGTTGCAGTTGCTATTGCGTTATTTGGACTTCAATCGCCTGCTGCTCTTGTTACTGTTGTCGGAGTTTTGGTTGAAGTGCCTGTGATGTTGTCTTTAGTCGCTTTTGCAAATAAAAAGAAGTATTAATTGTTTTTATTATAACTAATCCTCAAATCTCTTTACATAGCTATGGCAGTAAGGAGTGCTTCCTTTTTTAAAATAGTAGTTTTGATGATAGTCTTCCGCATTATAAAATTCAGATGCAGGTGTTAGCTTTGTTGCTATATTATATCCGGCTTCTTTAAGGGTGTTGATGCATTTTTCTGCAATATTTTTTTGTTTATTGTTAAGATAGAATATTTCTGAACGATACTGTGTTCCAACATCCGGTCCTTGTCTGTCAATTTGAGTAGGGTTATGTATTTCCATAAACAGTTTAACAAGCTCCTCATAGTTTGTTTTGTCAGGATTAAAAACAACTTTAACTGCTTCAGCATGACCTGTTTTTCCACTACATACCTCCTCGTATGTCGGATTTTCAGTACTTCCTCCAATATATCCTGATACAACAGAAACAACACCTTCCTTTTTTTTGAGGTAGTATTCTACTCCCCAAAAGCATCCTCCTGCAAAAATAGCTGTCTCGTTTTTTTCTAATTTCTTATGTTCCATGGTAGTTTGTAGAGTAAAAAGTTTGTAAAGTAAAAAGTTTGTAAAGTAATAAAGGTTTTTAGTTTAAAGTTTTTTTATTTGAAAGAGATTTTATTAATCCTGAAAGGATTTTTGATGTTTCTTCGGCTAATTTTGCCATAGTATCAGCATTTGCTCCCGGCAACTTTTTGAGTTCTTTGGCTAAAATAAGCATAGAACGAACCTCTGCACAAGATCCTTTAGCAATGAAAAGAAATTGCGAAAACTCTTTGTTACCTTTTCTCTCAAAGCCCTCAGCAATATTATTCATTACTGATATAGCAGCACGTTGAATTTGATCTTTAAACCCATAATCCTTGTGATCTTCAAATAATTTATAAATTTCCACCGTAAGCACTTTCGCCTTTTGCCAAGCTATAATCTCTTCAAACCTCTCTATATTCATACTTTCTACTTTCTACTTTTCACTTTCTACTTTCTACTTTCAACTCGCTATAAAGCTCTTTAAGTCCTTCACCTGTTTTTGCAGAAACCTCAAAAAACTTTAGGTGGTGATTTACTTTTAAAGCATATTCTTTGGCTTTTTCTATATCAAAATCTACATAAGGCAAGAGATCAATTTTATTAATTACACAAATATCAGAAGAGTGGAACATTTCAGGATATTTTATAGGTTTATCTTCGCCTTCTGTAACACTAATAACAACAATTCTATGAGCTTCACCCAAATCAAACATTGAAGGGCAAACAAGGTTTCCTACATTTTCAATTATTAGCAGGGAATCGTTAGTTACTTCAAGTTTTTTAACAGCATTATTTATCATATCAGCATCTAAATGGCATCCTCTTCCTGTATTAATTTGAATAACAGGAGCCCCTGCAGCATCTATTCTGTTTGCGTCATTAAGTGTTTGCTGGTCTCCTTCTATAACAAATATTGAAGTTTCGTTTTTATTATCAATAATAATTCTTTCCACAAGAGAGGTTTTTCCCGACCCGGGAGAACTAACCATATTAATAGCTTTTATGTTTTTTGCTTCAAAATAACCCCTGTTTCTTTCTGCCAGCAAGTTGTTTTTTGCTAAAACATCTTGTTCAATATTTATAGTTTTTGAATGTGAATGGTCATGATGATGGTGATGATCGTGATCATGATTATGCTCATGCTCGTGGTCATGACTGTGATTATGTTCACTTATTTCTTCCTTGCCGGGGATAGTATATTTTGTTGAATTATCTCCATGTTCGCAACCGCAGGTAGTACACATAATATATTAAGTTTTATAAAAAGGTAATTAAAAATATAACTGTTTTTTTATTTTGTTGTTGCAAAAATAAAAAAAAATGAATTAATCAATTTTGAAAGATTTTATTTTTAGTTCGTTTCCTTTAATGATTTTTGTTTTGGTTGAATTGCAGGCAGGGCAGGGGGTAGTGTATTCCTTTGTTTCGAATTTCTTTTTGCAATCCAAGCATTGTGCTATAGGTTCAATTTTATTTACAGAAAACTTAACATTTTTAAAAATTCCGGTTTTTGGAGCGTTTTCAGTAGCAAAATTAAAAGCATCAAACTCTATTCCTGCAAGTTTACCTATATCCAGCTCAATAAGATGAACAACTTTCGCATTATGTTTTTCGGCATTTTCTGCGACAGTGTCCAGAATATTCATAACAATAGATAACTCATGCATAAAAAATAATTTTTTATTTACAAAACTTAGCAAATTCTTGGTAATTGTTCTCCTGCAAGCATATCAATAATTCTTTTCCCGCCTATGGATGTTTGTAAAACTGCTTTTCCTTGATGTTCATCAACAACTTCCCCGATTATGCTTGCTTTTTTGCCAAATTCGTTAGATTTCATTTTTTCAATTACCATATCTGCATCATCAGGATGAACTGCAATTACAACTTTTCCTTCATTTGCGACATAAAAAGGGTCAAAACCTAAAAGTTCACACATCCCTCTTACATTTTCGTCAACAGGAACAGCTTCTTCTTCAACAACAATTCCAATATTTTTGTTGTTTTGCGCTATTTCAGTCATAACAGTTGCAAGACCCCCTCTTGTGGCATCTCTCATAAATTTAATTCTTGCTCCTGTATTTAATATGTCATTTATTAGGTGGTTTAAACAAGCACAGTCGGAATAGATATCTGTTTTGAAATTTCCGAAATTTCTTACTGCCATTATAGCCATCCCATGTTGTGCGATAGAGCCGTTTATTATTATTTTGTCACCTGCCTCAATCTTACTTGTGTTTACGATGTTATTTTTTTTATCAATAACTCCTATTCCTGAAGTGTTTATAAACAATTTATCACACTGACCTTTATTTACTACTTTGGTGTCGCCTGTAACTACCTGAACATTAGCTTTTTTAGCTTCTTCAGCCATGGAGCTTACAATTTTCTCAAGGTCTTTCATCGGTAATCCTTCTTCTATTATAAATCCTGAGCTGATATATTTTGGTGTAGCTCCGGCAACGGCAAGGTCATTAACTGTACCACAAATCGCAAGTTTGCCAATATTTCCTCCCGGAAAAAAAACAGGGTCTATTACATAAGAATCTGTTGTGTATGCAGTTTTCCCTGCATTAATATCCAATATTGCCGAATCGCCTTGCTTTTCCAAGTATGGATTATCAAAGTATTTTAAAAAAAGGTCTTTGATAAGTGAGTGCATTAACTTGC
>PWLF01000085.1 GCA_003559475.1 Bacteroidales bacterium | reverse complement strand
AAGCTTCAGCGAAGGAGGGCGCCGATCCGCAATCTCCTTCCTCTGATGAGGAAACCGAAACCGGCAAAGTCTGGATCAACGACCAGCAGTACTTCGGTAACGTCCCCCTGAAAGCCTGGGAGTTCTACATCGGCGGCTACCAGCCCGCCGAA
Source organism: Bacteroidales bacterium (assembly GCA_003559475.1). Classification (GTDB taxonomy): domain Bacteria; phylum Bacteroidota; class Bacteroidia; order Bacteroidales; family UBA7960; genus PUKZ01. The sequence continues at coordinate 5,464 of PWLF01000085.1, read as the reverse complement.
AAATGGCTCAAAGACCGCCGCGGCCGTACGCTAAGCATGGAAGAGATCCAGCACTACCAGAAGATTATCGTGGCTCTTATGGAGACGGGGAGGATTATGGGGGAGGTTGATGGGGTTTTTGAGATAACTAATAAATGATAAATCAATGGAAGAGAAAATTAAAAAGTTCGATTTGACCAAGCTGAAGTTAAGAGATGACGATCCAAAAACTGAGGATCATTTTAAGGAAAAAACACATGAACAGGTAGCAAATACCTTAGTTAAGTTGATAACTGAGGAAAAAGGTGGTTTTGCTATCGGCCTGGAAGGTTCATGGGGAAGTGGTAAATCAACAGTAGCAAAAATTACAGAGCGGAAAATTCATGAATCAAAAAAAGAGAAAGAGAGGTTTGTATTTTTTACTTTTGATACTTGGGCACATCAAGGGGATCCAATAAGAAGAAGTTTTTTAGAATGCCTTACAGGTACTTTTTATCAGAACAATGTTTTTGGTAAAAGAAAATGGGCAAGATTTGTCAAAAATATAAGAGCACAGACAAAAAAAATAAATACAACCTCCAGTCCTAAGATTCCATTTTACAACTATTTGATGGCATTTTACGCCTTAATAGCTCCTTTTTTACTTTTTTGGGCACATAGCAATGTAAGAGGTGGGAATATACTTGATGCTTGGTTACCAGCTCTGATTTTTATTGGTTTACCCACAATTACAGCTTTTGCTACATATAAAATTAGACATTGGTGGGATTTAGAAACAAAGAATCTGCCAGTATTACCATCATTTCGAAATTTAAGCCATGAAATTACTACTAAACAAAGAGTAGAATCCAAGGATGCTACAACCATTGAGTTTAATGATCACTTTGACAAGTTGATTAAAGCTTTAGTAAAGAAAAGAAAAAAATTAGTTGTTGTTTTAGACAACCTTGACAGAGTTTCGCCCGAGGAATTTATTTCAATGTGGGGAACAATGAGAAATTTCTTTGCCTCTGAAAGAGGAAGTAGTCGAGAAGAGTTACTACAAAATATATACTTAATAGTCCCTTTTGATCATAAGCACATAAATGAAATCTTTAAAAGTTCAATAGAAATTAAAAATGGGGAAGAAATTGGAAAGGATTTTATTGATAAAACATTCAGGTTTGTTTTAGATGTCGCCCAACCAATTAAAACCAATTGGAAATTATTTTTTAATAGTGAAATAAATGATGCATTTGGTGAGCAATTAACGGATAGAAAATTGCATGATCTTCAAAAGTTGTTCGATTTACACCATCAAGAAAATGATGTTCCAATAACACCCAGGAGGATTAAAAAATTTATAAATGATTTAATCCTACAGCTTTATGAACGAAAGGTGGAGATACCACTTAAATATTTAGCATTATATGTACTTAATAAAAATAAGATAAAACTTAAACCTAGTGGTATAATCACGAGAGAAATTATTGGAGAAAGGACGAAAGCTTTTCTTGCAGGTGAGGATTGGGCAAAAAACGTCGTATCTGCACACTATAAAGTAAGTCCTAAAAATGCATTGCAGTTACTACTTGAGAATAGGATAAGTAGTGCTCTTCTGAATAATAAAACAGAGGAGATTGAAGTAATGCAAGATTATATTGGTTTCAAAGGTGCCCTATTTGAAGTAATAGAAGAAAATATAACTGATTGGGCTGAAACAGAAACAGATGGATTTGTTAAAGCTGCAAAAACTTTAGGCTCAATTAATTTAAATAATCAGCATGTTACTGATGATATCTGGAGAATTTTTGCATTGAATGCAAAGAATATGGACAAATATGTAACTCTAAATAAAATTACAGGTGAAGGGCTGTCAAACATCATCACCAATGCCCCTAACAACTTACTTGAAACGACTATTGAACAAATATGCAAAAAAATTCACCCTAATGTAGGTGAAGATGTTAATGCAGAGAAATACAGTAAAGATTATTTTGATTTATTGTTATTGTTGAGTAAGTCTATTGTTAGCAGAGTAGGAGAGGAAAAATCAATAAGATATTTATCTGAAATCAATTTGCCTGTTGACTCAAACGTGATAATACATCTTGCAAAACTATTTAATGCACAAGAGGAGATTCAATTTGATAATTATAACTTAGATGCACAAAATAGTCGTGCAATTCAGGATGAGTTTCTCAAGAATATTGAAAAAGGTCTTAACTCAGATGTTCTTGATAAGTCTTTGGTTACTCTATTCAATCCAAGATTATCGATAAACTGGAACACAATTTCAGACCAAATAAATAATCGACTACATTCAGACAAATTATTAGATACTGATGAGTATAAAAATCTTTTATCAATGTTGACGTATTTGAGGTACAATGAAATAGAAAATGCAAAAACTCATATAAAAAAGATATCTACTAATGATTTCCTACTTGGAGTTTTACAAAAATCTGTTAACGATTATGGACTCAAAGCCATTATAATCTTAAATATTGTTTATCAGAATAGAAAAATTGATAAGGTATTAAATAGGAATAGAGGTAATACCCCGCCTTTTGGTAATATTAATGCAGGAGTTAAGGAGCTTAATAAAATATTTTCTGATACAAGTCAGTATCCAGAGTTGAAAGAAAGTTTAGCAATTTTATTCTGTAAATATGGTTTGTCAAGCATTTTACTTAAACGTATTTCAGAAAATCCTGACCACAACAAATTATTTGTTGAAATATTTAAAGATTTATTAGATAAGAATTGCCTGGATGGTCTGAGTATTAGTGATGTACTGACCTATTATGAGAGTTTAAATCTGGCTAAAGATGATGAATATTTTAAAAAGTTTATTAGGCAGATTGATGAATTGGAACTGAATGTAGATGAAATTGATAGTTTGAGTAAGATTAAAGAAAAGCTACTTGTTGATTCAATAGATTCTAATTCTAAATTTGGAAGTAAATTATATCAACGATGTCAAGAATTGTTTAATAGTTTAGAAAGAGAAGATTGGCTTAATGAACTTAAAAAGGAAGGTCATGTTCTCAATTTGGTTAGAGTATTAGTTGAATCGGACAGAAGAAAGTCTTTTATAAATCGAGTTGAATTTAGAGATGCTTTGCTAGACTATACTAATGAGGTTCTTTTTAATAATAATCAACCAAATAGATTTAGTAGCGATAATTGGAAATTACTGCCAAATGCTATGAGTAAGGCGATCCGGAATACCTTCTACAAGAGACTCTACACGAGATTAATAATAGATTTCAATACAAGTGAAATTTCATATAACATTTTAAAACATTATGGTGAAGGTTTTATAGATGCTTTAGATCCATCCGACAGGCCTGATAAATTTGTTGAGAATGTCTTATTGGACTTGATCAATAGTAATGTGGAAGAAAGACTTGAATGGATAGTTGATAATATTAAAGTGGTGAAGAGGTATTGGTCGAATTCAATTAAAGAAACAAAAGATAAAATTAAAGATGCTATCGCATCGAAAGACGACGTAGATGAAAATATTGCAGAAAAATTGAAGAACATTAAAGACGAGCTAAAACTCTAATTAATGAATGAAAATAGTTCATAAAACACTTAATGAATTTAATCCAAGTCCACAAAAACCTCTACGTTGGCAACGAAACCGATTACGTATATAAGGTCCAGAACAATGAGGGCTGAAGTGTAATTCACGCCTGTAAAGCCCCCTACCACCGACAGGCGCTGGGATATTCAGGAAGAGGCGCACCTAAAGACCATCCCGAATATTTAATGGCAAAAAGAGAAAACCGGGGGAAACGATAAACCGATAAACAGAAGAACGGAGAAACAGAGAAAGTAGGAGGTTAAGATATAGGTAAGCTGCCTGGTTAGGAAATACTTTATCGGTTCGTCGGTTTATCTGTTCTTCTGTTTTTCGGTTGTTGGGGAGGGGAATTGGGGTGAGTATATGGATGAAATGATCAGTTAGTTTTTTTCGTATGCTTTTTTTTGTAGTATCTCCCGAGTCTGCACGTTTATATATCAAATTTACTCAGGTATAATCTCTTCATGAAAATCGAACACAATACTGCCCGTATCCGGCATCTTTTGGAGATGTACAGGCTCAGTGTGCCCGATTTTTTGGAAAAAATTAGTGAGGGCCTAAAGAATCCGATTACCGAAGGGGATGTGTTTGGAAAGGAGATTCAACTATCTCATCTGAAACGTATCGACAAACTTTTTGAAAAAGGCCTCCACTACTATCTCGATCCCAAAGCCCCCGACAGCTCCAAAGAGGTTAGTGTCTTTTTCCGAAAAGAGGAGTTTAACCAGGAGTCGCTGAATATCGGGGCGGTAAAAACAGTGAATGCGTTTGAAGACCTCAAACATTCTCTCTCGGCCATAGCCAAACTCTCCGACTACACATTTGAACGGAACATCAAAACCTATTCGGTCCGGTCCGATGCCAGGCGGGTGGCCGGTGAACTCAGGGAGAAACTCTATCCCGGATTCCAGACCAAACGCAGAGATTTTCTTAAGGCATGGATTTCCAAACTTGCGGAGTTTAACATTCTGGTATTCGAATTTGTAGAAACCTGGAACAAAAAAGAGAAGGCCAATATCGACGGTTTCTACCTGAAGCCGAACATGATTGTACTGAAGCGCCACCAGTCGTTTACCCGGGAGATCTTTACCCTGGCTCACGAGCTTGGCCACTACCTGCTGGACGAAGAGGAGGTGGAATTGGTGGATGATCAAACCATGAACCTCCGCGACCAAAACCGTGTGGAAACCTGGTGCAACCAATTTGCATTCCATTTTTTGGCCGGTGATTACAGTACAGCCCTGAATGAACTGGGAGAAACAGGCCCGCAGAACGATTACCACCGGGAAACTATTGAAAATATCTCCCGTCAAACCCATTTAAGCCGCCTTGCCCTTTACACTCATCTGTTGTTCAAAAATCAGATCAGTCATGCCAATTACAAAAAAGTGAAACGTGACCTAAAGGAAGAGCATCTGCGTAAACAGGATGAGGCCGAAAGAGAGAGGCAGCGAAAGAAAGAGCTTGGGATAAAATCACAAGGCAGAACCGCACAGCCTATTAAAAGTCCGCTCTTTATTTCCACCATTCAGCAGGCGTATTACAGCGGGGTATTGGATGAGTATGAAGTCTGTAAAAAACTGAACATCAAACCGGAAAAAATCGGTGATTATATCGAATGATGTTCATCTTTGACACAAGTTCATTTGTTTCGCTGGCACGATACTACCTGCCTTTTGACTCGAAGGTCAGGATCTATCAGCATGTAAAATCCTCAATTGAAAATGGTCGTATTGTATTGATCGATGCAGTATTAGAGGAATGTCGATATGTCGCAGGAAGAATAGTTGTTGAAAAACTGGATTTCCTTGCCGATAAAGATTTTCTGAAAGAAAACAGTGTTCCGATGAAAACAAAAGATATTGTACCGACAGCACCGGTTCGGTTTTATAACATGGTTGAAAATAATTT
>PWLF01000170.1 GCA_003559475.1 Bacteroidales bacterium | reverse complement strand
CCACTACCGCCGGTTCCTGTTGCTAAGATTGCTCCGTCGCCGGATACTTCTAGTGCGGTTAGAGGGTTGGAGGTATTGATTCCCACCTTTCCTTCTTCTACCATAAAGTCAGGATCATCTGCATTTCCTTTATTAAACCCAACAGAAAAAGAGTTAGCTTTTGGTGATAGAAAGCGATTAGACGTCGCGTTTCCTTTGCCAAAAACATAAGCATTATCATGTGAATTTGTATTTAAATTTTCTCCTATAGCGACTGATCTATCGCCATTTGCTCTAGTATATCTACCCAAGGAAACTGACTGTGATCCTTCAGAATTAGCCCACAGTCCCATTGAAATTGATGAATTTCCACTCGCTTCGCCACTACCCATAGCGAAAGAAAAATCGCCTGACGCTGTAGCCTCGCCTCCGGCAAAAGACCATCTTCCTGTAGCAGAAGAAGACTCTCCTATTGCAAAAGATGCACGGCTGCTAGCCGTTGTATTACGACCTACTGCAAAAGAATAATCGCCAATATTCGTAGCATTCCATTCATCATCGGTTGCTTCACCTGCCCTAAAAGCAGCTTTTCTTGGGATCCACTTTAATCTTGACCCTGCGCCTAAGTTTCCACCCTGCCATCCATCACCAACATCTCCGGTTGCCAATATAGCTCCATCTTCTGATACTTCGAGCTTTGCTTGGGGACTTATTGTCCCGATACCTACATTACCGGACATTAATGCCGTTCCCTTATGACCAGTACCATACATATATTGACCAATTACTACATCGTCATCCCTACCGGTTAAAGTCATCATTGGTTCTCCTGCCTCCCATTGTCTGTAATTATTTAATGTCGTTCTATATTGAGAATCGTCTGAGGTTATGCTTATTGTAGCGTGATCTTCTGCGTGTACATTCAAATCATGTTCAGGTGTTGTTGTGCCGATTCCAACATTCCCTGTTCTTCCTATATCTCCTGTAATATTTGCATCCCCACTCCAAGTTGGATCCAACTCATCAAAAGAGTCTAAATAACCTGCATCAGCATGGTTACCCCAGTCATAGGCAGTTTGTCCGTTGTTAATTCTAGAATCATTTCCTTCTGCAACTTTTCCAGGACCTGTACCAAAGTCAGCAGAAAACTCTGTGCCTACTAATAACAAGCCATCTCCGGCAGTATAGGTAACAATATCATCTCCTACGGCAATTCTAACCCATTCGGTATCATTCCAGTAGTAGAAACCCGGAGTTACATCATTTTCCGTATTGATGTTATAAACCAGTAACCCAACAGCATCATGGACGTGTGCTGCATTAACATCAACAGTAGAGACATCATTTGTGCCTGTAAGCTCTACTCTAGGTATGAGAAACCCTTTGTCATCTGATATCAAATCCATAATAGCAGCCGGATGAGGGTCGCGACCATCGGGACTGATTGATACTTGTGAATAAGAGGATATCAGATATCCAATTAAAAAAATTGATAAAAAGATAGTTTTTTTCATAATGTTATTTTTTAAAGTTTTTAGTTAAGATTTTTTTAGTCATGATATTAGCCAATAAAGATTTAAAAAAACCATTTATATTAAATAATCTTTTTAATCTTTAATGCATCTAACTGAATACCCTGCTTCTCCATAATGCCCCATTCTGTCTATTCCTATAAAAATAGAAGAGGATAGACCTCTATAGCAGTATGTTTCATCATCCCAGTGATCACATTCTTCAGTTGCTACCCAAAAATTAGTTATATCACCCAAGTGCGTAAAGTCTTCATGCGTTCTTCTGTGTCCTGCCGGCAAAGCGTCAAATCCTGTCAATCCAAATTCAGGATCATCAGTTAATTCCCCTGACTGCCATAAAGCTTCATTACCGGCAATCTTTGCACCTTCATTTGTTCCTCTATCAAGATCATAAGCATCAACCTCAGATTGCTCCATGCCAAGATACAATTCCAATTCTTTCCAATCATCATCATCGGGTAAGCTCCAGCCATCAGGACATGAATTTATTGCAGCAGTCCAGTTATAAAGCACACCAAAAGTTTCATAAACATTAATATCACTTCCGTGTAACTCCTCTTCATGAAGTATTGCATCAGCAACGACTGTTCCGTTATAACCATGTACATAATAACGTGGTTCTGAGTCTGATGCATCATCAACCTGGTGAACATCAGGCAAATACCTCAAATTTTCAGCAAACCAGCATTGGTCGCCTAAGCCGATAATCTCATAATTATAGCCATCCAATGTTGGTTGAGAAACACCCTCACATGCATCTATTTCCGGTTCCGGTTTGCACCATAATTCATTCCATTCACCATTCAAGTGAACTTCAACACAGTTTTTCTCTTCATTAAATATTATTAATGATTCCGCAGGATTATTGATATTATCTCTTGAATCAGTATCCATCCTAGGAATTAACAAACCCTTATCTTCAGATTTTAAATCCAGTACTGCAGCAGGGTGAGCTTCTGGAGAACTGCCAGCTCCATCATAAATAGAAACTTGAGAGTAGCTTTTATTAAAACTAACTAAAAATACGATTAACGCTAAGATTGTTTTGATTTTTTTTCTGTTCATAATTTAAATTTTTATATATTTAAATATCAAATATTACTTTTTTGTTAAACAATTTATTTTTTAATACACCTTATTGCTTGACCTTCTCCTAGTCTATGCCTTAACCTCCATTTACTTTCTTCACTAATAATTTGTCTAAAAGCTCCGTGGTAATTAGGATCTCCGGAGTAATAGTTTGGAGTACATTCAGTTGTCCAGTAGTATCCTCTACTTCCGGCGTTATCAAGATCTCCACTAAAATGACTTCTATTACCTGCGGCTGTTAATTTTAAAGTATTAAAGGCATCTTCTCTATAGTCATCAGATTCCCATGCACCCGTTTCAGCGGTCCATTCATCCCTATCAGGGACTTTCCAACCGGGTGGGCATGGGTTATTTTCGCAAGAAGCGCTTTGCCATAAGTCGCATGTTTGCGGTACTTGCCACGAGTATGGATTATTGGTATTTATTATAAATTCGTTATGACCGGGGCTATTGTCAGCGGATGTCGTTGTAGTTGTGTTGCTTTCCCTATCTTGATGCCCGTCATCTAATCTTCCCCACTGGAATAAATCTCCAAAAGCATCTTCATCATCGTATGATTGTGCAACTTTTGAGGCGCCAAGATTTCTGTCAAGCCAGCATTCGCCGGTAGTAGGACTTTCTATTGTTCCATATACCACTGTAGATCCTCTGTATGTAAAAGATAAGTTATCACCACATTCAGCAAAAGGTTCTACCTCAGAACACCATACATCATGCCATTCTCCACCAAGATAAATTTCAATACATTTAGTTTCCGAGTTAAAAATCAACAATGACTCAGCAGGATCATCAATATCATTTCTATTATCAGTTGACATGCGAGTAAGAAGAAACCCTTTATCGTCAGATATTAAATCAAGCACTGCTGAAGGGTGAGGATGATGAGTTTCTTTATTACTAATGGATGTTTGCGAAAAAGATATGTGTACAAAAGTTAAAAATAAAGCTGAAACTAATAATTTTTTAAAAATATTCATTGCGATAACCATTTAAAACAATTTAATAATACAAATAAAAAGAAAAAGCCTTTATAGTATTAGATGGTAGTCATTAATTATAAAGAACGATTAAAAATTATGCAAACAAAACATACTAACTAGTAATACCAAATAACCCATAAAGGCGTTTTTCTTTTTATTTATTTTCTATAGCTTCAATTCTTTGAAGCAAGTAGTTATATTTTTGATTTTGATGTATCTAATTGTCATGGTTTTAAAAATATAATTTTATACAAACCATATTGTCCAAATGAAATATCTCTTTCAATGTTAATACTATTAAAAAAATTAATATATAGATTATGAACTTTGATGTTTAATCCAATTTTTTTGTTGAATTTAAAAACAAACGTACATATTTATATTATTTCTGACAAAACCAACTTGTTCAATTTGGACAATCCATACAAATTATTTTCTAAATAAAATTTTGTATTGTCGCTTATTCACAGGGAAATAAGGGAAAACGGAAAATTGATATTTTGAAAAGATTGAGATGATATTAAAAGAATAATAGAGTTAAATTTATTAACTTTGTATTTTATATTTTTTAATATGATTTTATTTATTTCAGGGATATTTTATAAAAATCAAATCACTATATTCCATTAAACAATACAAATAATTATATATATAAATACTATCATGGAGGTTAACATTATAGATATACTACGCTTTTTGTTAGTTATTATTCCACTAATATTTGCTTCAATTGTAATAACTGAGAAGCATATATCAAAAAAAATATTAGGGCTTCAATTACTAAATATAGCTTTATACTACTCTATTTTTATATATCTATTAAACAATTTCTCTATTCTCGGGGTTATATTTCATTCCTTCTGGTTTTTCGCAATAATACCATTTTGGTTTTTATATACAAAATCTCTAATATTATTTCCCTTTATTTGGCAAAAAAAATATTTAATTCACTTTTCTCCAAGTTTTTTAGCCTTATTTTTTTTCATTACAATTTATTTCATAGATCGCATTTATGTCATTAACCTTGTTGTTATTAATCACTATTACTATTACATAGCTGTATCTATTTATACACTGCAAGTTTTGCTTTATTGTTTTTTAATTATAAAATTATTTAGATTTCACAAATCAAATATTAAAGAGTATTTTTCAACCTACCATCACAAAAACAATTTATTATGGCTTAAACTTTTATTAATTTTTTATTTTTTTATTATATTTTTTGAACTTTCATTAACAATTATTGACCAACAGTTTTATAAGAAATTTATATTTGGCATTCAGGCCGATATAGTTTTTTCTTTTTTAACTGCTATTAAAATTTTCATCATCAGTTATTTCGGTGTCAAGCAAAAAGCTATATATAAAAGCCATGCTGACCAACATGAGCTATTAAATAAAGAAGTTACTAGTACTAAAACATCTAATATAAAACCGGAACAAAAGCAAAATATAGATACAAAGAGTATTTACAATAAGATATTGAAGTACATAAAAAACGAGAAGTTATTTAAAAACCCAAATTTATCATTATTCAGCATAGCAAAAAAAATCGGCATAAACAGAACATATATATCTTTATCAATAAAAGAAGAGACAGGGGACAATTTTTACTCTTTGATTAATAATATGAGAATAGAAGAGGCAAAAGAAATGATCAAAAATGATTATTTGACAAAACACTCAATTGAGTATATTTCAAAAGATGTTGGTTTTAAGTCTAGGGCTACTTTTTACTCTTGGTTTAAGAAAAAGACAGGACATACACCCATTAAATATGAAAATGCGGTTAAAAATAACAATCTGTCTTCTAACATATAATATTAGGACAATTTGCATTGGTTATTCTGTGCAGTATCAATGAATTACGGAGTTAAAAAAAGTGTCTAATTATCCTTGATGCACCTAACTGAGTCTCCGCCGGCTCTTCCACCACTGATATCCATCATAGCAAGATCATCATCAAATAATATAAGCATAGAGCAAGTGGCTCCGTCGCTAACTGTACTTGACCAGTATAGACCGCGGTCACCCGTACGTCTTAGCGCACCAAATTCAAAGTCACGAAAGCCGGCAACAGTCAACTTAAGGTCTGAAGCGAAAGCATCATCGGAATTACTCCAACCATTATCATCAAACCCTGCTTCATTTGCCCACTCTTGCTCAGTTGGAACACGCCAACCATCCGGACAAGGATTGTTAACAATTGGGTCAGCATTCCACCTATTAGTGTTATTATCAGTCCGCCAATCAAACTCATCATCATGTGTTGATTTAATAAAATTAGCATGCCCGGGCTGATCGTTGGTTGCTAAAATAGAAGTTTCTCTGTTTTGCTCATCTCCGTCGGAATTCTCTGAATCTATCCAATTTATAACCTGATGACCATCATCTGCTCTACCCCACTGAAAAATATCTCCGTAAAAATTAATATCAGTTTTCGATGATGGACCATGTGTATCCGGATCACCTTCATCATAAGAAACAGCTCCTAAATTTCTGTCTAACCAACAATACCCGGTTTTAGTGCTTCCTACTGTCCTATATGTAACTTCCTGCCCGTTATACATAAATGTAACCTCCTCTAATCCATCACAATACTCTTCAATAGGATCTTCACTCTCTAAGCAATAAATCTCATGCCAAGAACCATCTACCCAAATCTCAATACATTTTTTCGTTTTATTAAAAATCATTAATGCCTCTGAAGGATTAGCTACTGCATCTCTTTGAGATTCAGTTAGCCGAGTCATTAGAGAGCCCTTATCATTTGATATTAAATCTAATACTGCAGATGGATGAGGCTGTTGATTTTCTTTATCACTTATTGAAACTTGCGAATAAGATGATAATGAATATACAAGTAATAATAATACCGTAGTTTTTTTTAATATCCTCATTTTTTAAAAGTATTTGATTAAAAAAAATTATATAAACAAATTTTCAGCTACACGCTTAATCTTTTATACAGCGTACAGAAAAGCCATAAGCTCTAACATCACTATACAAGTCTATAATATTAGTACTAAAGCTAATATTTTGTGAGCGATTATTATCTACCGAGCTTGCCCAATAGAATCCGGACAACCCAACACTGAAAGGCAGCGCAACGCTATTAGAACGTCCCCCTGCCAAGGGCAATTTTAGATTTGAGTTAAAAGCATCTGCAGCATTTGTCCAGCTACCTTGGTCTATTTCAGCTTGCCATTCAGCATTAGTAGGCAATCTAAATCCTTTAGGACAGGGATTATTTGTACTATTCTCTTCTCCTTGCCATAAATCATCCTCTTGAGTAGAAATCCAATTTTTGGGATCATTATCATTTGTTATAAACTTCCCATACCATTCATTTCCATCATCAGGTAAATAAGTATCTGCAAGACCTATAATATAATCATCTGAACTTCTGCATTGATGCCCTTCGGCAAAACGCCCCCACTGGAACCAATAACCGTAGCACTCTACATCTGTTGAAGATAAACAAGCTCTAGTAGCTCCAAGATTTCTATCCATCCATACTCTTCCTGTTTCTGAGGTTATTTCAACTACTTCTGTTGGAGATTCGCAATGGACATAATTGATGGGAAACAGTGATTCTTCAAGACACCATATACTATGCCAATCTTCAACATAGGACTCTATACATTGAGTTTCTTTGTTAAAAATCAACAAAGAATTTGACGGATTAGATATTTGATTCCTTTCATCTGTAGTAACACGGGGTAATAAAAAACCTTTATTCTTAGAAAAAAGTTCAAGAATAGCTGATTGATTATCTTCTAAAATATTATTGTCATCGCTTATTAAAACTCTCTGCTGTGAGAAAGCAGATATTGAGAAAACACATATTAATAGAGCTAATACTAACTTTTTCATTTATTTGAATATTTAAAATAACTATTTTGTTTTACAACAAATTAAACAATATAAAAACGCCTTTATATCAACTAACAATTGACACAAAACACATAATTTTGGGTAGGACTACTCTCTAACGCATCTAACCGAGTATGCATTTGCTTTAGTTCTTGTAGCACGATCTATATCCGAACGATTTGGACTTATTACACGTCTCCAAGCGTCACCACCATCTTGAGTGGATGTCCACCAAAACGCGTTATTTTGGCTATACGTACCATAGTCTCGACGAAACCCACCGGGCAAAGCAGTAAAAGAACTTGTACCGCAAAATTCTTCTTCATTACAGAAAGCTCCATCATCATATTCATTACACTTTATCCTATCTCCTTCATCTGTCCCTCTCCAAGATATTGTTGTGTTATCTAGAGGAAACTCTTCAATACATGTTCCGCTCACACAAATAGCCCTTTCCAGCATCGTCCAGTCGTTATTAGAAGGCAGAGTCCATCCTGCAGGACAAACATTTAAAGCAGCTGACCACTGGTATAATTTGCCATACTCTTCTAATTCATCAGAACCATCATAATAATAACCACACCAACCTCTATCTTGATAATTAACCCAAGTTTCATTATAACAATTATCATAGTTATATCGTATATTTTCTGCAAACCAGCATTGATTTCCGATATCAACCAATCTATAAGTATAACCATCGACTACCTTTTCATACTCATAAGTGCTACCTTCATAACCACTACATGGGCTTTCATAGCACCAAAGCTGAAACCAAAAACCATTAATCATCATTTCAACACAGTCACTATCTAGGTTAATAACCATCAAATGATCAGCAGGGTCAACAATAGCATTTATTTGTTCTTGTGTTAATCTAGGAATAAGCACACCTTTTTCTTCAGAAATCAGATCTAAAATAGCAGACGGATGAGCTTGTTGTCCATCTTTTTCACTTATTGAAACCTGAGAAATGCTTGTTATCGAAAACATCAACATTAAACACAGTGAAGTAATTCTTGTTGTTTTATACATTTATATAATAATTAGTTAAAAAAAATAAATATTAATTTGCCTTATTAGTCTTTAATACATCTAACACTAGCACCACGAGCTCTATTAAACTCACTAAAATAATTAGCGGTAGATGTTATCATTAAGAATACGGACTCTCCGGGTTCATCTGTACTATTTGTGCTTGTCCAATAATTTCCCTGAGTGGAAGTTCTGTTTAATTCGACAGCAGTTGTTGATTCTCTACGTCCTCCTGTTGTAAATCTAAGAGGAGAAGCAAATGCAACATCACGCCCCACGCCATGCCAGCTATTCATTTCAATTTCCATTTCATCTTTTGTTGGAGGTCTCCATCCATTGGGGCAAGGATTACTAGCACCATTTGCATCATCCCAAAGATTATCATTTCTAGTAACTAACCAATCTTCTCCGGAACCTGCATTTATAAATAAGTTATGTCCCGGAATATCAGATCCGCTTTTCGCAGTAGTTGTGTTTGAAATCACTTCATTTTCTTCTCTATCAATAAGCTGATGACCATCATCTAGCCTTCCCCACTGAAAAAGGTCTCCTTTTCCTCTAAAATCATTGGCATCTGTATAGTCCTCCGGATTTGTATCAGGGCAAGCTCCTAAAACTCTATCAAGCCAGCACTGTCCTGCATTTGAGACAGTTCCGTATGTCACCTCCTCTTCGTTGTATATAAACGTCACTTCCTTAATGCCATCACAGTGATCGTGACACCAAATGGGGTTCCAAGAGTTCTCAACATACATTTCTATACATTTACTATCAGTATTAATAATCATTAAAAATTCGGCATCAACGCCTTCGTGAATTTCATCCAAATTAGTTATTTCATTTCTTTCTTCCATAGTTAATCTAGGCATAAGAAATCCTTTTTCGTTTGCTACCAAATCCAACAAAGCAGCGGGGTGAGCAGTACGGTCGTCTTTGCTTATAGACACTTGAGAAAGTGCGACAGTTTGAAATATAAAAACTGTAATGAGAAGTGTAATAGTTTTTTTTAGTTTCATAGTTTTTTGTTTTAATTGTTATTTAGGATTATAATACTTAATCTAATATCAGTCTTTAATGCATCTGACAGAACAACCTGTTGCACGTCCTGTGTTAATATTACCGGGGAAGCTAAATGTGTTAACTCTAAAGTATCTGGAGAATTCCGGATATGAGGGATCATCACTTAAAGAGCTTGTCCAATAAAAGCCGCTAACAGGACTATCAAGAAGGTAACCCCCTTCATTATGGCGTCTTCCGGCAACTGTTAGTTTTAACCCCGAATCAAATCCATCATAAATATTAGACCATCCGCCTGACTCGGCTTCCCACTCATCATCAGATGGTATTCTCCAGCCATCCGGACAAGGGTTGTTTTCTATAGGATCAGCATTCCATCTGTTATTATTATAGTCACTACGCCAATCTCTATTAGTAGAATTATCTGATTTTATAAAATTATCGTGTCCCGGTTGGTCAGTTGTAGCAATATCCTCTGTTTCCCTGGCTCTTTCCTCATCATCAGAACTATCATCAGAAATCCAATTTATAACTTGATGCCCATCATCATCTCTTCCCCATTGAAATAAATCGCCATAAGCTAAATAATCGTCAACACTTTGAGCAACACGTTTAGCTCCAAGATTTCTGTCTAACCAACATCTGCCGGTTTCAGGGCTTTCAAATGTGCCGTATATTACTTGTTCACCATTATACATAAAGGCAATATTGTCTCCACACTCACTCCATTCCGGTAGCTCATAGCACCAAAAGTTGTACCATTCATCTAGCCAAACATTAATGCAATTAGTTTCTGTATTAAATATTAACAAAGATTCCGCAGGATCGTTAATACTATTTCTTTCCTCCGTTGTTAATCGTGGCAAAAGTAATCCCTTATCAGCTGAAATTAACTCTAACACAGCGGAAGGGTGAGCATCACGGTTACCATCATCACTTATGGATACTTGAGAGAAAGCTACAGCTTGAAACATAAAAGCTGTTAATAATAAAATAAAAGTTTTATTTAATTTCATAATTTATTAGTGTTTTTTTAGTATAAAAGCAAAAATAGGTTTAAAACTTTAAATATTTACAAATAATTCTGTTCAAATTGGACAATTAATACAACTTGTAAATAATGGTTGACTTATAAGCAACATTTTTTATCAGTACCGCATTAATCTCTTACACATCTAACACTATAGCCGAAAGATTTATCTGCTTCATTCCTAAAAACTGAAGTGTAATCATCTCGAAGGCGTCTGTAAAATCCACTAGCATCGCCTGAACTACTCCACCAGCTTCCTGTATAAACATCCGGGAAAGTGCCGGTTGTATTTCTGGATTTACTCATACGAGCTGCAAAACCGCTAGTTGCACATGGATCACTCCAACACCAATTAGAGTATTTCAACCTATCACCTTCATCATTGCCTCGATAGCCGGTATCAGATTCATCATAAGGAAAGTTGGTATCGCAATCTTCATTATCTGCATCATTGCATATATACCTTTCTAATGTAGTCCACTCATAATCACTTGGTAAGTGCCATCCATCAGGACATGCGCCTTGAACAGGCGTATCGCATGCGTCATTGGGTGGAGCCCCTGTTCCATTGCAACCAGTTGCATTTGATTGGCCCATTGCTGCCCACCAGTTATATAATACTCCATAATTTTCATAAACATTCACATCTCCAATACTCAGAAAATGCGTGTGATTCTTTGCATCATTTACATCATCTCCATTATAACCATAAACACCATATCCTGGATCTTGATTATTCCCTTGGGTTTCGAAATCACTATTATTATGAACTTCAGGCAAATATGCCAAATTTTCTGCCATCCAGCATTGGCCGCCAAGTTCAATTAATTCGTATTCTTCATCATCACGCGAATCTACCAATAAAAAGCCTGTGGAACTATCTTCATTTTCATAATCTTTACAAGGGCTTTCAATATAAGGGCTTAAACACCACATCTCATGCCAAGAACCTAACAGATAGGTTTCAAAACAATTGGTAGTTTCATTAAAAATAATCAAAGATTCCGCAGAGTCCCAATCTCCTTCAGGTTCAGTATCTATTTCTTCTCGATCATCTGTTGACATCCGAGGGAAAAGAACCCCTTTGTCATTTGAAATTAAATCTATTATAGCAGCCGGATGCGGTTCAGTACCATCAGGACTTATAGATAATTCTGAAAATGCTACAGTTTGTATTATAAAAACTGTTATTATAAATGCAATAATTTTACTTGATTTCATTTTTTTAATTTTTAATAATTTTATTTTAATTTTATAAAAAAACAAATATAAATTCAAAACTTTATAACTTTGCAACAAACATGTTTAAATTGGGCAATTAATACTAATTTTGAGATTATTACACTTCTAAAAATCACCTGTTATTGTTTAATATACAGAAGGTTGTGTAAAACTTTTATTGTTTTTAATACATATGTAATTATTTAAATGTAAAAATTTATGGGAAATAATCCGGCTTTTTTATTTAATGTCATTATTGTAGTTATAACATTCATATTTGGTTTTATTAGTTTAACAGAAAAAGAAAAGCAAAAAAAAATATTAAGTGCTGTTTTGTTATGCACTTGTTGCTATTATCTACTGGCAATATCAAGTAGTATAACTTATCCTTATGGCTTTTATATTATGAATATGCTTATATTCTTAATAATGCCGATTTTATATATTTACACAAAATGTTTGGTGCAAATTAATTTTACTTTTAGAAGGAAATACTTTTTGCATTTCACCCCTCCTTTTATAGCATTATTATTTCTAATTTTAGCAAGAAGTATTTTATCTGAATATTTTAGCAATACATTACAACATCTAATTATTGTATCATTGTATGCTGCTCAAGTTCTAAGCTACTCTCTGGCAATATTCTTACTATTAAGAAAACACACAAGTAACATAAAAAACAACTTCTCTTTTTACCTTAGCAACAACAATCTAAAATGGCTAAAGGTATATTTATTTATCTACCTATTTATAATTAACCTAGACTTCATTTTTGTTTTTATTATAAGAGATATGAATTTTTTAGTCTCAAATATAAATTATATACATATATCTAATTCAATTTATATAGTACAGCATTTTATCTTGGGCTTTTTCGGATTTAAGCAAAAAGCTATTTATTCAAATTGTCATAAAAAAATTGATAATAGTATTATAAAAAAAGAAGCAGTTGAAAAAGATCTTGAATCATCAAAAAAAACAAAAACTAATATTGACACTAAAAGTATATATAATAAGCTAAAGGATCATATAATTACTGATAAACTTTATATAAATCCTGAATTGTCATTATTCAGCATATCAAGAGATCTTAATATCAACAGAACCTACTTATCTATATCTATTAAGGAAGAAGCCAACAGCAATTTTTATTCTTTAATAAATACTATGCGCGTTGCTGAAGCAAAAAAATTAATCAGAAGCAATTCTTTTCAAAAACATACAATTGATTCAATTTCAAAACAATCCGGTTTTAAATCCAAAGCTACTTTCTACTTTTGGTTTAAGAAAGAGACAGGCAAGACACCCCTCCAGTATAAAAATGAAACTTTACAAGCAGTTAACTAATTTGTCATACTAAAAAAAGATGAGGAAAAAGTACTTAAAAAACCTTAGTAATGAGGAACGCAAGACGTTTTATCTTCATCTTTCTTATTCCATTATAGAAGGTATTTTAGCCGGAGTAATTGTTCTAAATGAGTTTGTCTTTATCAAAAGTTTGCAAGGTTCGGGCTACCAACTAAGCATTTTGTTTCAGTTTAGCATGGTTGTCTTTCTTTTCTTGGCTCTTTTTAATGCTTTTACGGATAAAATTAAAAACCGAAAAAAACTGCTGCGAACAACTGCAATTATAACAAGGATCCCTTTGATTTTACTATTTTTCTTCCCTCGCTCTTTTGACTCAATCGTTGACCAACCAATTTATCATTACATTTTTATATGCGTTTTTTTGATTTATTTTTTGGCAAATCCTATTATTTATCCCACTATTAATCTTTTCTTAAAACAATCATACAGCAATGAGAACTTTGGGAAGCTATATTCTTGGGCTGAAATGGCGAAAAAAATCACAGCATTAGTTGTTACTTTCGGCTATGGACTGCTTCTCGATAAAGATAATTTTGCCTTTGTTTATGTTTTTCCTATAATAGGAGTTTTAGGAATTCTATCTGTGTTTCTTCTGTCCATGATAGACCACAAAGAGCAAAACATTGTTTCGGAAGTAAAAAAATCTTACCTGAAATTAGTAAAAGAATCGCTGAAAAAGATGTCCGGTACCTTTACCGGAAATAGATCCTTTTTTGATTTTGAGGTAGGATTCATGTTTTACGGGTTTGGATTTATGGCATCTGTTTCAATCATAACGATATTTTTTGACAAACAGTTGGGATTAAACTATACAAGCGTAGCTTTTTATAAAAACTCTTACAACATAATCGCTATTATGTTAATACCCTTATTTGGAAAGATTATCGGCAACATTGATCCTCGAAAGTTTGCAGCGATATCTTTTACATGCATGACATTATTTATTCTATCTCTAACTTTAACTCAATGGTTTCCATCAAATTTTGAATTTTTTGGAATTACAATTTACTACACATTGATTTTTTATATTCTTTTTCACTCTCTTTTTGCAGCTACAATGGCTCTTTTATGGAGTATCGGTTCGGCATATTTTTGCAAGAAAGAAGAGGCAGGGCTTTATCAATCAACACATTTATCAATGGTTGGATTACGTTCGCTAATGGCCCCGCTAATAGGTATGTTCTTTTATGAAACATGGGGTTTTACTACTGCTTTTGTGGTATGCATGGTAAGTTTAGTAGTTGGAGCACTGTATTTGTTATGGTCTGAAAAAAACATCAACCTGCCATATAATAAAAATGATTAAACATTAATCTATTCATATATTTGATTTTTTAAAAATTTTTTAAGTAAAATACAATAATTACTGTAAATATTTCGTATTTAATATGTTAGAATTATATTTAACTATATAAATACGAAAGTTTTTTATTGAATAAATTAAGCTTTTTATTAACTTTTTATATAATTATTCGTTTAATTATCATGTAGTAATATACATATAACTATTTATTAAAATATAATTCATGTACGAACGCAGTGAAATAGAAAAAGCAGTAAGGGTATTAAAGAAAGGAGGGGTAATCCTCTACCCTACCGATACCGTTTGGGGCATTGGTTGTGATGCTACTAATGAGCGTGCTGTACGTAAAATATACAATATCAAAGCAAAAACATCTACCTCTTTAATTATTCTTGTTTCGGATACCGACCAATTGAAAAAATATGTATCAAATGTTCCTGGTGTAGCCATCGACCTAATCCGAGGTATAGAAGATCCTCTAACAATCATTTATAAAAAAGGAAAAAATATAGCAAAAAATGTTATGGCTCCTGATGGTTCTATAGCTATAAGAATACCCAAACACCCTTTTTGCCATGATTTGCTTAAAGCTTTTGGTAAGCCATTAACTTCAACTTCTGCGAATATTTCAGGTGACTCAACACCATTAAGTTTCAGTAGAGTTTCTAATGAAATTAAAAAATCTGTAGATCATATTACAGCTGTTGACAAATACGGAATTTGTCGTTCCCGACCATCAACAATTGTTAAATTACATGATGATGGAGAAATTGGTATTATCAGAAGTTAATTATCTTTGCATTTTAAAATTTTAAATTTTATCGTTTATTCTTCGAATTAAATTTGTTATATAATTGAATATAAACACGTTACCGAACAATAGTTTATTTAAGTTATTAGGAGAAACTGCAGACGAACTTAACGTTGATGCTTATGTAATTGGTGGATATGTTCGTGATCTTATGCTAAAAAGAGCATCAAAAGATGTTGATATCCTTGTTGTTGGAAAAGGAATTGAGCTTGCGAAGCTATTTGCAAAAAAAATAAATAACGAAAAAAAACTTGTAGTTTATAAAAATTTTCAAACAGCATTTATTAGATGGGATAATTGGGAAATTGAGTTTGTTGGCGCAAGAAAAGAATCTTACAGAGATAACTCTAGAAAGCCAGTAGTTGAAAATGGCTCATTACTTGATGACCAAAAAAGAAGGGATTTTACAATTAATGCTTTAGCAGTTGGATTAAGCAAAAATGTTAAAGACAAGTTTTTAGATCCTTTTGATGGGTTATCAGACCTAAAAACTAGGACTATTCGCACACCTCTTGAGCCGGAAAAGACTTTTTCCGATGACCCGCTAAGAATGATGAGAGCTATTAGATTTGCTGCACAACTTGATTTTAATATCGAAGAATCCTCTTTCAATGCAATAAAAAAAATGTCAGATAGAATAAAAATTGTATCCATTGAAAGAATAACCGATGAGTTTAATAAAATACTAGCCTCAAACAATCCTTCAAAAGGCATTGAGTTACTTAGCTTATCAGGTTTACTAAACTATTTTTTCAAAGAACTTGAAGATTTAAAGGGTGTAGACATAAAAGATGGGAAGGCTCACAAAGACAATTTTAATCATACGCTTAAAGCTCTTGAGAATATAGTTGACAAAACTGAAAATATATGGCTTAGGTGGGCTATTTTACTACATGATATTGCAAAACCACAAACAAAAAAATGGAAAGATAAAACAGGGTGGACATTTCACGGGCATGAACATTTGGGTGCTAATATGGTAGGCAAAATATTTCAAAGATTAAAGTTGCCAAAAAATGAAAAAATGAAATACGTTCAAAAGCTTGTTTTGCTTCACCTAAGGCCTATTGCTCTTGTTACAAATGAAGTTACTGATTCAGCTATAAGAAGGTTGCTTTTTGATGCAGGAGATGATATTGATGATTTAATGATGCTTTGTGAAGCAGATATAACATCTGAAAACCCTAAAAAAGTAAAAAAATATCTAAAAAATCTGAAGTTAGTTAAACAAAAACTTAAAGATATTGAAGAAAAAGACAGGATAAGAAACTGGCAACCTCCTGTATCAGGAGATGACATAATGCATGTATTCGGATTATCATCTTGTAAAGAAGTAGGAATAATCAAAAATTCTATAAAAGAAGCTATCTTGGATGGTGTAATTCCAAATCAAAGAGAAGACGCTATAAAATTTATGATAAAAGAAGGAAACAATTTAGGACTAAAACCTGTTAATAAACTTAAATAAAATAATTTTGCTCAATAAGAAATTATTGGTAATTTGCAAAAGTTTTCAAACTAAATAAGAAAAAAGCAGATGGAATTCAGTGCAAAAAAGATAGCCGAATACTTAAATGGCTCAGTAGAAGGTAATAAAAACACTAAAGTGAGTAACGTCTCAAGCATTAATGATGCCACTCCGGGCTCTTTGACCTTCTTAGCTAATCCGGCTTATGCTCAATTTTTATATACTACTAAAGCATCTATTGTCCTAATAAACAAAGATTTTAAGATTGAAAAACCTGTAAACTGCACTCTAATAAGAGTAGATGATGCATACAATTCTTTGGCAAAAATTTTGGAGTTATACAATAAATACTTGCCTGAGAAGAAAGGAGTTTCTAAACTTGCTTATATTTCAAAATCAGCAAAAATTGGAAAAAACACTTACATTGGAGAATTTGCTTATGTTGGAGAAAATACTATTATTGGAGACAATGTAAAAATTCACCCGCAATCGTATATTGATTACAATGTAAAAATTGGAGATAATACTAAAATATATCCAGGCACAAAAATTTTTGACAGATCTGTTATTGGCAAAGATTGCATTATCCATGCAGGGGCAGTAATTGGGTCTGATGGCTTCGGATTTGCAAGAGAAGCAGATAAAAACTTTAAAAAAATTGCTCAAATAGGAAATGTTGTTATAGAAGATAATGTTGAAATTGGCGCTAATACAACCATTGACAGGGCAACATTTGGTTCTACTATTATAAAAAAAGGAACAAAACTCGATAATTTGATAATGATAGCACATAATGTAGTTATTGATAAAAATACTGTTATCGCTGCTCAATCAGGAATTTCAGGTTCTTCTAAAGTAGGAAAAAATTGTATGATAGGGGGGCAAGTTGGCATAAGCGGGCATTTAAATATTGAAGATAATGTAAAAATTGCTGCACAAGCCGGAATAGGGTCTAACATTAAAAAAGACAAGACTATAATGGGTTCTCCGGCTATTGATGCCTCAAATTATAAAAAATCTTATGTTCATTTTAAGAATTTCCAGAGAATTATTAACAAAATTGAAGAACTTGAATCTGAAATAAATACGCTCAAGAAAAAGAAAAAGAAATAAAAATAAAAAACCCTGTAAAATTTTTTTTTGATTAAACAAATGTTTATTTTTGCTTGTTATTTTTACTTCCTAATTTAATAAAATGAGTTGAATGATGACAGAACGTCAAAAAACTGTAAAAGAAAGTGTTTCGATATCAGGAGTTGGACTACATACAGGCAAAACTGTTAATTTAACTTTTAGACCTTCTGAGGAGAATAGTGGTATTCGTTTCCTAAGAACTGATATTGGGGAGAATGCCTTCATTCAGGCTAACACAGACAATGTTATTGAAACTTCCAGAGGAACTACTTTAGAAGAAAAAGGAAGTAGGATTTCTACTGTTGAGCATGTTTTAGCTGCTGTTTCCGGATTTGAAATAGATAATCTTATAATAGAGGTTGATTCACTAGAAATTCCAATACTTGATGGAAGTTCAAAGCTTTTTACTCAAGCATTAAAAAAAGCAAGCATTAAAAAACAAAATGCTATACGTGAAACATTTGAAATAACCGAACCAATCAGGTTTTTTGATGAAAATAAAAAATCCGAATATTTAGCTTTGCCAAGCGACAGACTAAGATTTTCTTGCTTGATAGATTTTAACACTAAAGTTCTTAACAAACAACATGCTTCGCTTGACGAAATTTCGAATTTTGAAAAAGAAATAGCCCCTTCGCGAACTTTTGTTTTTCTTCATGAACTCGAATATTTAGCAAACAATAATCTTATAAAGGGAGGTAATTTAAGCAATGCTATTGTTTTTGTTGACCAGAAACCTCCTCAGGAGAAACTTGACAAAATGGCTTCTTTATTTAATATGCCAACTATTGAAGTTAAAGAAGAGGGGATTTTAAACAATATAGACCTTTATCATGATAATGAACCTGCACGGCATAAACTCCTTGATGTGATAGGCGATTTAGCATTAGTTGGAAAACCTTTAAAAGCACAAATTATTGCTAATAAACCAGGGCATGCTTCAAATATTGAATTTGCAAAAAAAATAAAATCTTATATCAAAAATAAAAAAAACATGAATACACCTAAGTATGATCCAAACACCAAACCAGTTTATGATGTAAATGACATTAAAAGAATGCTTCCACATCGCTACCCATTTTTATTAGTTGATAAAATTATAGAAGTTACAGATAATCATGTAATTGGAATCAAGAATGTAACGATGAATGAAAATTTTTTTCAGGGACATTTTCCTGAAGAACCGATAATGCCAGGTGTTCTTCAAATAGAAGCAATGGCGCAAACCGGAGGAATTTTCAATCTATCTAAAGTTGATGACCCCGGCAATTACAACACATATTTTCTTAAAATTGATAAGGTTAGATTTAAGAAAAAAGTAGTTCCCGGAGATACTTTAATATTCAAGTTAGAACTTTTATCCCCTGTCAGAAGAGGTATTTGCCACATGAAAGGAACTGCATATGTTGGGAATGAAATAGTTGCCGAGGCAGAACTTATGGCTCAAATAGCAAAAAAACAATAATACTATTTATGACTCCTCAACCTTTAGCCTATATTCATCCAGATGCAAAAATTGCAAAATCTGTAGAGATTGAGCCTTTTGCGACTATCCATGAAAATGTAGAAATTGGAGAAGGTACTTGGATAGGCTCTAATGTAACTATAATGGATGGTGCAATCATTGGGAAAAACTGCAAAATTTTCCCTGGAGCTGTAGTTAGTGCAATACCTCAAGATTTGAAATTTTCAGGGGAAGAAACTACTGTTGAAATTGGCGACAATACTGTTGTTAGGGAATTTGCAACTGTCAACAGAGGAACTAAAGCCTCATATAAAACAATTATTGGCAAAAATTGCATGCTGATGGCCTACTCGCATATCGCCCATGACTGTATAATCGGAGACAATTGTATTCTGGCAAATGCTGCTACACTTGCAGGACATATAATCATTGATGATTTTGCTATCGTTGGAGGGTTATCAGCTGTTCACCAATTTGTAAATATTGGCACCCATGTTATGATATCAGGTGGTAGCCTTGTTAGAAAAGATGTCCCACCTTATACAAAAGCAGCTCGAGAACCACTATCTTTCGTAGGTGTTAACTCTATTGGGCTGAGAAGAAGAGGATTCTCTAATGAAAAAATTAACGAAATACAAGATATATACAGAGTTATTTATCTAAAAAATAAAAACGTCACTCAAGCATTAGCATATATTGAAGCAAACATGGATGCAACTCCAGAAAGAGACGAAGTCCTTGCTTTCATTGCAAAATCTACAAGAGGAATCATGAAAGGTTATGGCCATATTAATAAAATGCAATAAAAAACACTAATCTAGTTCAATCCTTTTAAGTTCTTCATAATATAGCTTTCTTTGCTTTTTATCTTTTTTAATGTGCCGTGTAATAGCTTCAAAAATCAATAATATTGATGCTGCTTCTCCAACAGACACTTTTTTAGATTTGATCAAAGCAATAACTTCTTTAAAAAACAAACGCTTATCCTTATTTTTTGAAATATTATAAGAAAAAAACAAAATAATTGTCGTTCTTATTTTTTCATATAAAGAAACAACTTTACTGTTTCTATCTTTACAGAAATATCCTTTTTTTAACAATCTTATTGTTCTTTTTCTTATCTGCGAAAAAGAATACAAATGCTCAATTATCTCATTGTATTTATCAAAAAAATCTTTGTTGTTAAAATTCTTGTATTTTAAAACAGGATATCCTCCCACAAAGAACTTCTTGCTAAGGTTGCACAAAACTCTGTTTTCCTTTTCCAGCCTTTTGTGTAGTTCCATTCCTTTTGAAGCACCTAGAATACTTAAATTAAATACCGGCAACTGAGAATTTTCAATAAACTTTCTAAAAACATCAAAATCTTCAGGTTTATCTTCATCAAAACCAATAATAAAGGAAGCATATACATGAATCCCTGCTTTATTAATATTTTCAATTACTCTAACATAATTCTCAGGATTATTTTGGAATTTATGTGTTTCCTTTAAGCTATCAGGTTTAAGGGATTCGAAGCCAATTACTAAATGCCTACACCCTGCTTCCGCCATTAAGTTTAGCATCTCTTTATCATCTGCAACGTCAACACTACTTTGGCAAATCCAACTTACTTTTAAAGGTATTAGTTGTCGAAAAAGCTCTTTAGCATATTTTTTATCAATAGTTAAATTTTCATCAACAAAAAGAATATTCTTTTTAGGAAGTTTTTTAATTTCATTAATAACATCCTCTATTTTTCTTCGCCTAACCTTTCTTCCATATATTTGAGTTGTCAGACAAAACTCACACATAAAAGGGCATCCTCTTGATGCTTGAACAGGAATTGAAAACATTTTTTTTGTATCTATCAAATCCCATCTTGGCATAATGGCTTCAGAAAACTCAATATGTTCTTCAGCACGATATACTGACTTTAAAGATTTTTTTTCGAAGTCTTTAATTAATTTTTTCCAGGAGTTTTCAGCTTCTCCGACTATGATACTATCAGCATATTTTAATCCTTCTTCAATATTAAAGCTGGGATATGCTCCACCTAAAACTACTTTAGCTCCTAACTTACGGTATTTTTTTGCAATCTCATATCCTCTTTCAGAATTTGAAGTTATCATAGTAATCCCAACCAAGTCAGGTTTAAACCATTTTGGCAAAGAACTTACATCTTCATCAATAATTTTTATTTTATAGTTTTTAGGAGTTATCGAAGCAATCACAGGCAAAGCAAGTGGCACACTTCCAGTTCGTTTCCCTAGCAATTTAGCTACTTCAATTTGTGTAGAATAATGTTTTAAAACACCTGCAGGTTTTATTAATAATAATTTCTTCATTCTCTTAACAATATCTAAAAACAGCTTGCTTAGAAACAAACCTTTACACTAATATTAAAAACATATTAATATTTAACCTCCACAAATTAAAACAAACTCAGAGTTATTATGAGTTTTTTACTTTAAAAACAAGAATAAAAAATCGTTTATCTTATATGTCCTGCGAGCTCACTTCCTAAAAGTCTTCCGCCCATGCTATATGCCGAATGAATTCTGGTTCCGACATCCGGTGTAACTATTCCCTCAACCTCGGGTATATCAAATTTAACAAGAGTATTGTCAGGTTGATCCCTGTCAACAAAACTAATCGTTAATCCAACTTTAGCCGGTGCATTTCTTACAGCAACATAAAACCCGGGTTCAGTATAATAAGTATTAACTTTCATAATATACCTTGTATCGGTACGATTTTTTTCAAAAATTAACCCTTGCGGTTCAGTATACCTGTTTAAAGTTTCAATAAATCTGGGCTCAAAACGGCTTTCACGATTATTAACCCATGCTTCATGCCATTCCTCTCCATCACTCTCAATTCTTCTTGCAACATAATCCTCTTCAGGCTCATTACCAACTCTCATATTATCATAAGTAAATTGAACCTCAACAAATTCTTCACCTTTAATAGTTGAAGGGTCTCCTTCAACCAAATGAATAGACGGGCCACAACTTTTTATGGCAAAAATTAGCACAATACCGAGTAATAAAAATAATTTTTTCATTTTAATTTTTTTTAGTTAAACAATGCTTTTTAATTCCTTTTATGATAAAAACAAAACAAAATTAATAATAAAATAGATATAAATATAATTTTTATAAAAATTAAAACTCGATTCTCACATTTGCCATTGGATAAAAACCCATTGAGTATGTTTTTATTATTTCACCTGTTTGTAAATCTAATCTGTCAAAATATATACTTGTATAATCAGTTCTATATTGCAAATCAATAGCGCTTTCAACATTAAATCTTTCAAAATTATGTTTAAATCCAATTCTAATACTTGCTCTTTTATAATTATTACGTTGAACACTATAGGCATTTTCCCAAAGCAACTTAACCTCTCTATTATCCAATGAGGATTCAATATCATAAGGCACATAGGGTCTTCCTCCGGCATAAGTCAGATTTAAGCCAATATTCATTGATCTTTTCCCTCCCGGCATAACGAATTCGTAGCCTCCCAGCATATTCACAGCAAATCTTCCATTAAATGCTGTATTCCTTTCTACTCCATCTTTGCCCGTATATTTTGAATCAAAGAGTGACCCTGTTATTAAAAAAAAGTATTTATCACTCCAAAATTTTTCCAATGTTGCTTCTATACCATAATTACGACCTTCACCTTCATTTACAAGACTATCCATTCGCTCAACATAAAATTCAGCCCCATAATTCAATAAAGAATATGCCGGTTCAGAATAAGAAACAGGCGCATCATAAATATATTGATAATACGCTTCCAGTTTTAATCTCAAATCATCACTTATAAGATGATCATAACCTATAACATTATGAAAGCTTTTGGTAAACTTTAAGTTTTTATTTGTGTAATGTTGGTCCCCATCAACTTCAGTCATAACAAAATACATCATTCTGGGTTGCATTTGACTATGTAGCCCTGAACCATAACTTAAAGAATTTTTATCGGATATATCCCACTTTAATCCCAAGCGAGGTTCAATAATATTTTCTCCGGTAAAATCAAAGTGCAGAAAATTTACACCAAAATAAGTTCTAAAATCATTACTTAATCTATAATAAACATCCGAATAGCTCCTTAATAAAAGCATTTGCCTATCTATAGAGTTAATAACATTTCTGTAATTTCCTTTTACAAACTGACTATCAACAAAATTTGTGTTAAAATTATCAATATAAACACCAAAAGAAAAGTCGGAATTAGAGGAATATCTATGCCTAAAAACCGTACTTAATGAAGTTCTTATCTCTTCGGATTTTTCATGTGCCCATAAAAATGGTTGTGGATTTTCAATGGAAAAAGTATCAATAACATTCTCTACTCTATTTCCTGTAGCATACAAGTTAGAGTTTAATACACTATTATCTCCGATTTGTTTATTATGAGAAAGCCCAATTGCTCCCATTTTATATGAATTACTTACATCTTCTCCATTATTTTCAAACAACCATTGGTCTGTTGGTTTATCAGAGTCAAGCAATTCTATACTACTTTTCCCACCAATAGCAGTAATTGCAAAGTTTCCTAAAGATGTACCCGGTATATTTGTTTTCAAAGAGAAATCTTGATAGCTAACTTTTTCAGGCAGAGTTAGCCCCATTTTAGCTAATATATCAACAAAAGAATATCTATAGGCTGTAGCATAAGTTATTTTATTATCTCCGGGCACAGGACCTTCACTTCCTAATTCTAATCCGTTCCATCCGAGTTGTACCCAATTATTATAATTATCAGGGTTGCCGGATTTCATATTTAGATCAAACACTCCTGAGGTAGCATTACTAAACTGAGCAGGAAAAGCTCCCGTATGAAAATCAGAAGTCATGAGCAAATTATTATTTATTATAGTTATTGGGCCACCTGTAGATCCGGTAGCTCCAAAATGATTAGGGTTTGGAATTTCCATACCATCAAGCTTCCATAACAAACCATTGGATGTATTTCCTCTGATAATTATGTCATTTCTATTATCCCTTGCAGGCAAAACTCCTGCATAATTGATTGCCATTCTTGAGGGGTCTCCATAACTGCCGGCATATTTATTTGCTTCATCAAGGGTAAACGACCTTGAACTAACCAAAGCACGGGGATTGTTTGGCTGATCTTTCCTAACTGACGAAAAAATAACCGTTTCATCAAGAGTTTCAACAGAAACATCCATATTTACTTCTAAATACAATTCACGTGAACTTACCAACCTTGTTCTTTGAATAAATTTACTTTCATAACCAACAGAGGAAAAGTATATACTATAATAACCAACAGGAATATTTTTAATTAGAAAAAGTCCAAGACTGTCTGTTGTTGTACCGGTTTCAAAATTATCATTAAAAATCTTTATATTAATATTCTTTAAAGGCTGACCGGTTATATTATCCTTTACAACCCCTCTAACATTTTGCTTAACAGATTCCTGACCATAAAAGCAAAATGAATAAAACAAAACGAATAATATAAATAAGCTTTTTTTTAACATTCTTTAAAGCAAAGTTAACTAACAAATAAAATAAATCAAAAAAACTTAAAATATTTTTAATCTAAATAATAATAAAGTGATAAAACAAAATCAATTATTCATTAATTATTTTTTCAACATCTTCTTTACTGATATTTTCCCATTTTGGATTTTGAAATTCATTATTTACTATTTCAAATTTAACAAGGTCAAAAGACTCGACTAAAAAATCATATTTAGAACCAAGATCCGGATTATGTTGAATAAATATCATTTTATTAATATTGATATTTTTTTCTTTTGCTATGATTGTAGCTAACTGAGTACAAAATTCAGTAATTGAAGTCCCTGGATTTTCATGATATAAGTCTGTAACAATAACGACTGTTTTATCGGTTTTTTCGATCACCTTTAGGCCACATTTGGATGGCATATCCCACAATCCTTTAAAATCGAATATCTCTTCAATATAGTTTTGCTCATAATCATTAACTTTTTTACTCATAGCTTATCTCTTTATTTTATTTCCAAAACTACTTTCTGCTAAATCATCCCTTCTTGATTTATATGTTCCGTCTTTAATTTCTTTTTCAATAACATTAAGCATTAGTTTAAACATTTTTTGTTCTTGCGTTTCTTTCTCATAGAAAGTATCCCATGCATAATGATATAGTTCTTGAAGTCTTTCCGGTTTAATGTGTTTAGGATTAAAAACGACTTTTCCTGCATTATAATTATCCCAATTTTTGTCAATAATACGTCCTTGCCTTAAAAGGTCATCATAAGATTTAGTATGTCTAAAAGGAGTTAGCACGGTAAATTCAGCAAGGTCAAGTTCAATTTCCAACAGAAAATCAATTAGTCTAAGTATGTCATCTTCTGTTTGATTATCCATTCCAAGAAAAATTGTACCTTCAACCATTATTCCGTGGTCATGGTATCTTTTCACTCTTTCTTTTATATAATCAGAGGTGTCGAATATTGCTTGATAAACATACCAGGCCCCAGCCTGTGCGGCTAGATCGAGCACTTCAGGTTTATCTTCTATAGTATGACTACACCATTTTTTTTTCAGCGGTATCATTGCTTTAAACAAGTCTTTTTCCCATTGAGTATCTTGCGCTAAAGAATTATCAACTATAAAAAGTCTGTTATTATCAATACTTTCCATTTCTTCAACAACTTTATCAATAGGTCTGGGTCTAAATAATTTTCCTCCAAGAAAATTAGCACAGCAAGGATAACAAACAAATCTACAGCCTCTTGAAGCATGTACGAGGTCAACCATTTGAACTCCTTTATGAAAATAATATTCTCGATTAAGAATTTCCCTTCTTGCCGTTCCAATACAACTTATATCCGGATGTTTAAGCAAATAATTATATACTTTTTTCAGCTTACCTTGTTTAAAATCATCAATAACATCATGCATTCGTCCTTCAGCTTCTCCCAGGAAAACTGAGTCAGCATGATTGAGTGTTTCTTCAGCATGAAGCATTGTGGCAATACCGCCAAAAATGACTTTCACCCCCATTTGCCTGTATTTATCAGCAATTTGCCATCCCCTTTTAATTTGTGCTGTAAGCATAACAGAAATTGCAACAAGATCAACATTTTCATCAAATTTAACCTCCTGTACATTTTCATCAAAAAACTCAACCTCGATGTCTTTAGGCAGTGCAGCTGCCATAACAACCGGACCATGAGGAGGAAGATTAAAAGTAGTTTGCTCCTGCAATTTTTCCCATTTCGGATAAATAAGTCGTAACTTCATTTTTATAAATTTAACTAATAATAATGGTTTAAAAAATCCTTACATGATTTCTTTATATGATCTTTTTCTTCAGCAGATAAACTAAACTTATTTTTTTTATAATTTTTGACATTAAATAAAAAGTTTTGAACTTTTGAATCAAAATCAGAAGTATATTCTAAATTAAAATGATTATATATTGTTTTTATTATCTTTTGAGGGTCACTATCAAGTTCCTCATATTTAATTTCAATATAATCATTCTTTGACAAGCAATAGAGTTGATTTTTCAGACACTTCCAAAGATGATTAAAAGATTTCGTAATAGTATATAAATTTTCATTAACCCATTTGCCTTTAAGCCGGTTTTGTTTCCCAATAATGTTAAACATTTTTACAGTTGAAGGGATAACATTAACCGGATCACGATATATATGAATAAATCGAGCTTTAGGAAACGTTTTTTTTAACTCCTCAATTCGGTATGAATGAAATGGATTTTTCAGCAATACTATACCTGGGTTTTTATAATATATTTTCTTTAAAAAAACTTTTAATTTTTCTGACTGCTTACTACTTAAAGAATCTTTATTCATATCCAATAAAACCTCAGAAAAATTTTCTTTTTTCGATTTAAAAACTAATTTTTCTAGCGGGGTGTTTTTCGCAATTTTCAAAAGTGCATACTCATCCTCTTGGGGTTCGTCAGGACCAAGAGCAACATTATCCATAGGTCTTTTCTTTGACATTACTCTGTTCATTACAGACCTGAAATACGGTTCAGAAACGAGCAAACTTCCCGGCACAGAAACCTGAACAACTCTAGGAGTTACAAACTGTTTATCTAATGATAAGATTTGATGCAAAAAGGTAGAACCCGTACGCCAGTGCCCAACAATTATTATTGGATTGATAACTTCTGAACAGTATTTGAGTTTTTTAGCAAATTTGATTTTTTCTATCATAGAAAAAATTGATGACCAAATACTTCCTTGAAACAAAAATAAAAGCCTGTTTATATTATTTATTGATATTCCGCCATTTCTAACAATAATAGAAATTAACTTAGTAAAAGAAGTACCAATAAGCAAATACGAGTGATTCATTTAAATGCGATATATTTAACAACTGATTTATAAAAAACTTTAATCTAACAAACTATTTAGAAAAAAATATTTAAAAACAGTTTACTAATATTACCATTCATTTTAATATTAGTAAACCCGCAACAGGTCTATAATCGGGGGATATATATTGAATTACGATTTTTTTCTTTCATTAAATTCTTTTTCAAGAAACTCAGCAATAGAGTTAACGGAAGTTAATATTTCTCTTGCAAGATTTTGGTCTGCTAGTCTTACGTCATACTTCTCTTTTAATGCTAAGACTATTTCAATAGCATCTATAGAGTCTAGCCCCATAGGATTATCTTTTCCAAATAGTGGTGTATCATCATCAACCTCATCTGCTGTAACATGCGTAATTTTTAATTTTTCAATAATGAGGTGTTTTATTTCATGAGTTAATTGTTTTCTTTCATCTACTGTCATATTGTAAAACTTGTATTAAATTTTGAAAATATAAGCAAATTTAAACCATTTTTTTTAATTCACTAAAAATTTTTTTTTCATAATCACCTCTATTTTTAATGAGGCAGCTAAGTTCTTCAAGTCTATCTTTGCCTAAGTCTCGATTTTTACCAATTTTTGCTGCAAAATATGAGATTTCTCTCCATTTATCGCCATTTTCCATCATACTTTTTGACATGTCGTCAAGGTCTTTATTATTTAATATTTCCGCAGCTTGTTGTAAAAAAGTTGCATACATAAATCTAAATCCTGCTCCACCTGTTCCTTGGTCTTCCAATAAAATATTAATTTTCATTATTTCATGAGATAAGTGCTCTGTATCTCTTGCCAAAGAAGGCCATTCTTTAACTTTGTTAGCAAATTTATATATCCCTTTAACTCCAATAAAAGGCACCGGCAATCCGATCATATTTCTGCAAGCTCTTTTTATTCCTTTTACTATAGGTTTTTTTAAGTCAATATTTTCAGGTATTTCTGCCGGATGATATATAAATCCTTTTGGAGACATGTGTCCTCCTGCCCAACGAGCTTTACGCATAGTTTCGCTATCCAATTCACTCTTTTTCGGGAAATAGCTATCACTGACAATATATTTTCCGTCTTGCTTACCAATTATATTAATAAAATGAACATTTATATGAACTCTTTGCCAATCCGGCATATAAGTCATATAAAAAAAATCAACTTGTGCAGCTGTTGGTATTCCTTTGCCTATTAGTTCATCAAGTTTTGCTTCTCCTTTTTCTTTATTGCTAAATCTATACTTATTAATTTTAATATTCAATCGCCGGGAAATATTTTCTCTTACTTGCCCTGGGCGACTTCTAACAATAAACATTGGGAAAGGAAAATTTGATGATTCAAGATAACCAAAAAAGATTCCATTAGCTATACCGAAAATTAAAGGTTCAGTTATATCAAAGCCCTTATATCTTAGTAATGCAGTAAGCGTACCTGTTTCACAATGAGCAGCCATATTGTGCTCGAAATCTATTACCTTATCCATTATTTTTTAATCCGATTTTTGTTATTATAAAACTTTCATTATCACTTTTCAAATACTCAACACTTATTTTATCTTTATCTTCTTGTTTTATTATCATTAACTGTAACATTGAAACAACAGGAATATCAAATATTATCGAATACTTTTTTAATACTTTTAAAGATAACTTTTGAAAATATTCCGGTTTAAAATGTTTTTTTAATTTCCTTTTGCTTATCCCAACTCTAGATGCTAAATCGCCAACTCCCATTTCTTGCAGTGTCATATAATAATAGACGGGACTAATTTCATTATTAACTATTTTTTCTCTTAGATTAGCTTCAAGATTCCTTTTCTTCTAATAATAATCATCTAAATAATCATGAGATAATTGAGAGCCACTAACAACCATACCAAAACTACTATCATCTTTTTCAACATAATAAACAGCTTGTTGTGGTTTAAAATCGACATATAAGTCTTTTTCTTTCATAATAAATTATAATTAAAACTCTATTTAGTTGTTAAATAAATGATGATTTAACTTAATAAATTTTGCGTAGGTTAAGATGACAAAAGTAATAATAAATTTTCAATTTTTTTTATGATAAAATTACATGGGATTTATTTAAAATAACAATAAACACTAAATTTTACTACTTTTGTTTATTATTAAAACTATCAACTCTTATAAAGTTAAATAACTAAAAACTATGGGTAATTGTTCAATTAAGTCATTAAGAAACGATGACATAAACAAAAGAAAGAAGAAAGAAGCGTTTTTCAACCAAAAGTCTAAAGTTATTTGGATGACCGGCTTATCAAGTTCAGGGAAAACAACGATTGCAAAAAATCTTGATAAAAAATTGCAAGAAATGGGTTTTTTCACACAATTATTTGATGGAGATTTTTTAAGAAAAAATTTAAACAAAGATTTAGATTATTCATTAGAAGGACGCGAAGAAAATATTCGCAGGGCAGCAGAAATTTCGAAAATGTTTTTAAACGCCGGGATAGTAGTTATAAGTAGCTTTATAAGCCCTACAAAAAAAATTCGTCAATTGGCTAAAGATATAATAGGCTCTGATGATTTTATTGAAGTTTATGTTAATTCATCATTTGAAACTTGTGAATCCAGAGACAAAAAAGGCATATACGAAAAAGCTAGAAAAGGTTTTATAAAAAATTTTACCGGAATAGACTCCCCTTATGAAGTTCCTGAAAATCCTGATATTGAAATTAATACAGAAGAATATTCTATAGAAACCCTTGTTAAAGAACTCAGTGATTTTATAATCCCAAAAATCTCTTTATGTAAAGCAAACAAATAGTTTTAAGTTCCATTAGAAATAATAACTCCTGAACAATCAATTCCTCCGGAAGCTGATTTATATGTGTTCTTTTCATTGTTCACACGCAACAAACCTAATAAAGCAAAGACCAAAGCCTCTTTATAATCAACTATTTTATTATTAGGTATTTGAATGTTTAAGTTTGTTTGACTCCTAAGCAATTCCATCAAAAACAAATTTTTTGCTCCTCCTCCTGTTATAAGCATTTTACCTTGCACGCCACTATCATTTACAACTTTACTAAGTTGAAACGTAATATGCTCATAAACAGTTCTGAGAATATCTTTTGCTGACAAGAGTTTATATTTTTCAATTATAGGGATAATAATATTATTAAACCATTCAGCTCCTATAGATTTAGGATAACTCTTATTATAATATTCTATGTTGTTTAGGTCATTAAGCAATGATTCGCAGACCTTTCCATGCCTTCCAACAGTTCCATCAATATCAAAATCTGCTTTTTTAACATTTAAAATCTCACATATTTCTTTTTGCTTTATTTGTGATATATGGTTAATTAAAAAATTAGCAGGGCATACATCAAAAGCTACTCTTTTCCCTTTATTTTTATAAGATATGTTAATAAAGCCTCCAATATTGAGACAAAAATGATACTCCGGAAAAAGAAGTTCATCTCCAATCGGCACTAACGGTGCGCCCTGCCCTCCAAAAGCAATATTCATAGCCCTAAAATCAGACACAACTACTGTTCTTGTTTGAGCAGCAATAGCTGAACCACAGCCTAATTGAAAAGTAAAGCCATTTTCAGGTTGATGAAAAACTGTATGCCCATGACTTGCGATAATATCCGGCTTCTCAAGATTATTATTTTTTAAAAAATCCAATACTTTTTGCCCAATAAAATGACCATATTCAAAATGATTTTTAATAAGTTTTTCCGAAGACATTTTCGGTGCTTCTTTAAGTTTAATCAGCCATTCTTCAGGATAAGTGAAAGTTTGGGTACTTAGCATCTTATATTTTAAGGAACTACTATTTTTTTCAAACTCGCAATACGCAATATCCAATCCATCATGGGACGTTCCTGACATTATTCCAATAACTCTATAGTTCATTTGTAATATTATTAGTATGTGTTTTTACAAATACTCCAATAGTTTTTCTAACTTAATTCCTCTTGAAGCTTTCAATAACACCGCTGATTTCATTATAGGTTTGTTTTTAAGCCATTCAATAACTTCATTAACATAATCAAATGATAAAACATCACCTTGTTCATTGTTGCACACAACATCTTTAAAAGCTTTGCCTACAAATATTATTTTATCAAAGTTTTGGGGTTTGACCAAATTATAGATTCTCTCATGTTCTTTTTGTGTTTCATCTCCAAGTTCCAGCATATCTCCAAGAATAACCACTTTATTGCTAAAACTCCTATTTACAAAATTATCAATTGCTAAAACCATACTTGACGGATTTGCATTATACGCATCCATAATAATCATATTATTATCTGAATCAATAACTTGTGATCGGTTATTTTTTGGCATATAATTTTCAATAGCATTTTTTATATCTGCTTTATCCACTCCAAAATATGATCCTACAGAAACTGCAGCCATTACATTATAGAAATTATATTGACCAAAAAGGTTGGTTTCAATTAAAGTTTTATTTTCTCTGTTATTATCATAAAAGTGTAATTTTAAAAACAAGCTATTCTTATCAACAGCTTCCTCTCCGATAAAGTCGCTATTTTCGGATTTGCCATAAGAAATTCTTTTTATTTCTTTTGATAAATCCATTAGAAGGTCATCATCATTATTAACAAACACCTTCCCATTTTGATTCTTTATATATTTATATAGTTCATTTTTTGCTTTAATAACACCATCTACGCCTTCAAATCCTTCTAGGTGAGCTTTCCCAATATTTGTAATTATTCCATGAGTTGGTTTAGCAATATGGCATAAGTCCCATATTTCACCTTTATGATTAGCTCCTAATTCAACAACTACTATTTCAGCATCTTCTTTAACAGACAGTATGGTTATTGGCACTCCAATGTGATTATTATAATTCCCTTCCGTAAAAAAGGTCTTATATTTTTTTGCTAAAACTGAATAGACCAACTCTTTAGTTGTAGTCTTACCATTAGTTCCGGTAATAGCAATAACGGGAGATGATATTTTGCTTCTATGATAAGATGCCATATTCTGAAGTGCTTGAAGAACATTCGGAACAAAGATTAATTTATCATTAGGTTTTAATTTATTATTATCAACTACTGCATATTCGCATCCATTTTTTAAAGCTAGCTCTGCAAAATGATTTCCATCAAAGTTCTCTCCTTTAAGACTAAAGAATATGCTATTTTTTTTAGCATGTCTACTATCTATACATATTTTATAATTTGAAACCAGCAAATTATAAATTAATTTTTCATTTTTATCCATTTACCACTATTTGATATTATAATTGTACAATCAAGTTTCCCCTATTAATATACAATTATCGTTAATTTAAAAGGTCATATATCTTTATAAAGCAAGTCCCCATTTGTTTTGAACAAATGGGGACTAAATATTTTGCAATTAAAAAATTTTAAATATATAATTTATATTTTTTAATCCCTTCTTATAGGAGCTCCAACTCTATCCATAGCACATCTAAATCCAACGTGGCTGGCAGCTTCATTTTGATCAAGGAAGCGACGTGTTCCCGGGACCATCCAGTATGCTCTATCTTTCCAAGAACCACCTTTATAAACTCTTGCTTCATCATTAAGCATACTTGTAACGCCATATTCATACATAAGACCCTCGTCTCCTTCTTTATCTTCTCTATCATAATAAATACTTGTTGCAAAGTCACCATCTCTATAGCTAATATTATCAGCTCTGCGATAATTTCTACGCGTTGGAGTTCCATCACGATCATCAACTTTTCTCCATTGTAATCTTCCTAAGCTGTCTTTTGGAAGTGTTTTTCCATCTTCGTCCGTTTTAAGAGTTTTAAAAACATTTCCACGGAAAGGTCTAAGAGAAGTAACATCTTCAGCAGTTAAAGGACGATAAACATCTTTTACCCACTCAGAGACATTTCCTCCCATGTTGTACAAGCCATAATCGTTTGGCCAATAAGCAAATACAGGAACTGTTATATCACCAGCGTCATTAAGGTCTCCTGCAACACCCATATAGTCACCATGACTTCTTTTAAAGTTTGCTTTAAAAACACCCATAGTTTCAGCTTCTCTGGATCTAACTTGATGTCCATTCCAAGGATATAATCTTCTTTCAATTATTCTTTCATGCATTGTATTTCCGATAAGTCCCAAAGCGGCAAATTCCCATTCAGCTTCTGTTGGTAACCTATAAGCAGGAAGCAATATTCCATCCTCTAACCTAACTCTTCTAAAACCGTCACCTCTAGGGTCTAAATCTCTAAGGTCCTGTCTTACATCACCTTCATATTGTCCGGCAAGATAAGCTTGAGTATTAAAATTGTCTTCTGCATACTGTTCTCCAACATTAGGATACAGAATTCCTTCACGAATTAATAACATTTCATTTACCCTATCTGTTCTCCATGCAGAATAAGTTGATGCTTGTACCCAGCTAACTCCTACAACAGGATGATCTCTAAAAGCAGGATGCCTGAGATAATTATTTACATAAGGTTCGTTATATGCTAAAGGGTCTCTCCAAGACATTGTATCCGGTAATGCATCAAGATATACTTGCGGATAAGCTTCCCCAAAAACTCTCTGAACCCAATAAAGATACTCAACATAATCTAAGTTTGTTACTTCTGTTTCATCAATATAGAAAGAAGTAACTGTTACTTGCCTTGGGATATTATTCCAATCAAACATAACATCTTGTTCTGTTCTACCCATGGTGAATGTACCCCCTTCAATAAAAATTAACCCCGGACCTATATCATGCTCAATAAAAGGCAACTTTTCAAACCCTCCCCACATTGGGTCATTATAAACCCATCCGGTAGTTCTAGACCTCTCTCTATCACAAGAGGTTGATACAATTACAATTGCTGTAATAAAAAGAATTGCTCTAATTGAATTACATAAATTCCTTTTCATAACATATAATTTTTTAAAAGTTTTGACAAATATAATTAAAAATTTGGACATCGCAATATTTTATTTTCAAGTTTATACTTTTCACAGTTAAATTTCAGTAAAACACTTATTTCATGAACTCCTGCCAAACCTGTATAATATCCTGAAAATGAATGATCAAAGCTATATCCTATTTTATAATCCTCTCTATGTAAACCTAACAAAAAAATTAAAGTTTTTTGTTCTTTAAAATCTTGTCTGAACCATACTCCAAAAGTTATAGGTTCAAATTCAAAATATGTGCCATAACTTGTACGAAAAAAGTTATGCTGATGTTGCAAAATTATGTTTGGTGAAACATAAAAATTTTGACGACTCATTCTGTAGTATGTCTCAACAGGAATTTTAGTACCTGCATGTAAGGTAGTTTTTATTGGTAGTTTTTTATCAGAAAAAAAACTTTTTTGAGGTTGAGTAAGATGGTGAGTTGCTAAGCCCGCAAAAAAATTTTCATTATAAAACAACACTCCTGCTGATACATCTAAAGCATTTATCCATAATTTTTCAGGCAAAGTTTCACTTGTGGGTATTAGTTCATTAGAAAAAGGGTCATATTGATCCGGGAACACGAGATTATCCCAATGCAAATCCCTTCTAAGATATGAAGCATTAACACCAAAATTCATATTCAAATTTCTTGTTAACTTTGTATGATAAGAATATATTCCTCCTATAAAATGTTGTCTTATTTTTTGCCCGAAGTGTTCGCTGGTAATCAAAAAACCAATACCTCCGGAAACAGCTTCCCAAGGGCGTTGATAAGAAGCACTAAATGTAGCTAAATGACCAAACCCGGGATAAGGATGATTTCTATGATTCGAATGCAAACTCGGACAAACATCCGTGCCCGCTATAGCAGGATTTAAATAAAGTGGGTTGGCATAAAATTGAGAAAAAATTGCATCTTGGCAAGAAATGTATAAAGGGCTATATGTTAACATAAAGATAAAAACCCCAATTATTTTCTTACTTTTTTTATCCATTTTATAATAATATAACAGCTTAATTTTGTAAAACGGAAAAGAAAACCCTTTAGTTTACAGTTATTAAAACTTTCAATATTTAGCTATTATTTTATTATCTATAACAAATTATTATATCTTACAACTAATTCCGTAATTGTTTATACACTATTAATACCGTTGCCCTTTCTCTTGTATGAGATATACTGAACATAATATTTTTCTTTATATCATCAAATTTGGTATTAATTATTGGCTTGCCATTTGTTTTATTTAAGATTTCGATATCTTTATAATCTACGTGGTTTTTATAATTACTAATAATATATTTCTTTATCAAATATCTGGCTGCCAGACTTTTTAATTTTTTTTCTTTGCCATAATCAGAAATTTCCTTTGAAGTAAAGAATTTATTAAGTCCTTGTTTATTTGCTAAATCGCAAAACTCATCCAAACTAATTGTTTTTATACCTTTTTTTAAATTTGTCATTACTTAAGCCATTTATCAAGCCATTTAAAAAACTCTCTTTGCCATAAAATGCTATTTTGAGGTTTCAAGACCCAATGATTTTCATCAGGAAAAAACATTAGTCTGCTTGGAACTCCATTTAGTTGAGCTGCATTGAATGCTTGCAATCCTTCCGATTTAGGCACTCTATAATCTTTAGCGCCATGTATAACCATAATTGGAGTTTCCCAGTTTTGCACAAATCTATGCGGAGAAAAGTCATAACTGTTAGGTGTAGGAGTTTCCCAGTATGGCCCTCCTATATCATGATTAGCAAAAAACATTTCTTCGGTTGTTCCATACCAGCTTTTAAAGTTAAACATTCCACAGTGAGCTATAAAGGCATTAAAAAGCCCTTCATGATGACCTGCAAGCCAGAACACGGAGAATCCGCCATAACTAGCACCAACAGCGCCAATTCTTTCTTCATCAATAAAAGGTTCTTTTTTAAGAACTCTC
Organism: Bacteroidales bacterium; assembly: GCA_003559475.1. Lineage (GTDB taxonomy): Bacteria > Bacteroidota > Bacteroidia > Bacteroidales > UBA7960 > PUKZ01. The sequence goes on along the minus strand of PWLF01000170.1, from coordinate 19,339 downwards.
ACAGCACTCATAAGGTCTTGCATATTTTGCCCTCCATAATCTTGGCTTATCTGATCATTCCACTCTTGTCCAAAAGTAGGTAACCCTCTGCGATTAGGAGCTATAATGACATAATCATGAGCTGCCATTAACTGAAAATTCCAACGATAAGAAAAAAACTGACTAACAGCACTTTGAGGACCGCCACCACAAAATAGTAATGCCGGATATTCTTTATCAGGATCAAAACCCGGAGGATAAATTACCCATGTAAGCATTTTTTCACCATCTGTTGTTTCAATCCATCGTTTTTCGACTTCTCCCATATTAATTTTTTCAAATACTTGCTCATTCACAAAAGTAACCATTTCTTGTGAGCCTGATTTTTTATCAACCCGATAAATTTCGACAGGTGATGAAATGCTCATTCTCGCTCCAACCAAATAGTCTCCGGCAAGATCAAAAGAGTTATAATTATGCCACCCTTCTGTAATCTGCTTAATTTTATAATCTTCAATATTCAAGCTATATAATTGATAAGTGGCATGTATTCCACTTATAAAATATAATTTTTCACTATTTTCCGACCATCTAATATTTCTTGAGCTTTGGTCAAACCCGGTTGAATATTCCTTATATGATCCATCTCCAAGATACATTATCATTATTCTACTTTTATCCGATTCAAATCCCGGTGTTTCCATGCTTTCCCAAGCCATATATTTGCCATCGGGAGAAAAAACAGGATTTCTATCATATCCTTCATTAAATGGAGTCAAATTTTCTGTTTCACCTGTTTCAATATCGTAAAGATAAATATCCGAATTTGTGCTTAACGCCCAATCTTTACCTTTTTTCTTTTTGCAAGTATATGCTAATTTTTTTCCGTCAGGAGTCCAACTTATTTGTCCTATTCCCCCAAAAGGAGGCAGTGGTGAGTTCCAGGGCTCATCTTCCATTATATCATAATATTCACCGATACTTCCATCATCATATGGGGCAATAAATATATGACTATATGAATAATCATGCCATCTATCCCAATGTCTATACATCAAATCATCATAAATTAAGGCGTTTGATTTGGGCAAATCCGGATGTTTATCACGCGGACATTCTTCAAGTTTCACTCTTTTAATAAAATAAATATGCTCAATATCCGGGCTATATTCAAAACCATTTATTCCTTTTTCTATATCGGTAACTTGCTTAGGGTCGCTTCCATCAATATTCATTTCCCATAATTGCACTGTTCCGCTTTTTGAGCTCAAATATCCGATTTTCTCACCATCAGGACGCCACATAGCATTAAACTCATTATGTTCACTATTTGTTATATTAACAGGAGTACCTCCGGCAACAGGAACGGTATAAATATCTCTTTGACTGATATTTTCTTCCACATCATAATATGTTATGGTAAAAAGCAAATCGTTACCACAAGGAGAAACTTGAATTCCACCGACTCTCCCAAACTCCCACAAAGTTTCCGGAACCATCGCCTGCTTATTTGAATAAGCATCCTGAGATACTATTAATAAAGCCGAAAATAACAAAACTATTAATTTTTTCATCTGTAATACAATTAAATTAAACAATAAATTTTAAAATAGGGTGTAAAAATAACAGTAAAAAATAAAACTAAAAACTTTAACAAATTATTTTTATCATTTTTGAGTTTTATAACAAGCAATTTTAACTATAAAATCTGATATTTCAATAAATTAATGTAATTTTGACAATTAAAACTATCATAAAAATATACTATGGATTCTATTATTATTGCTATTGGTGTTTTTATATTATTTATTTTTCTCGGATATAACAATCTAATAAGAAAACGATTAGCCGTTTACAAATACTTTGAAAGCATTAATAATTTGATAGGAGAAAGAAATAATCTCATAAAAGAAATAATCTCCTCATTAAACAATAACACTCATTTAAATAAACTTTCAAATTTAATAGAAGATGAATCTAAAGGTGGTTTTCCTCTATCAAACCAAATTGTTTTGAATAATAAAATTAATAATGTGATACACACAAAAGAGTTAAAAGAAATTCTTGAGAGAAAAGAAACTTTTATTGCAATTCAAAGTGACCTAAATAATAAAATCATTGAAATAAATAAAGTAATTAAAACATATAACAATTCTGTTTATCTATTTCCATCAAATGTTTTTGCAATGCTTTTTGGGTTTAAAAAAATACCGGAACTGGAAGTTTTTAATTTTGAAAAAACATAAATTTATTATATGTTTTATCTTGTGATTTGTATCCACTCAGTTATTTTTTTATCTCCAACAACTACCTGAATAAGGTAATTTCCTTCCGGCAAATCAATTATATCAACTTCTGATTTATTACTATTCTCATGAACACTTTTAACAAGCTGCCCATTAATATTAATAAATTTAATTTCACTAATAATTTGATCTGCTTCAACAAAAATTTTATTTCCTGCAGGATTGGGAAATATTTTTAATTTCTGAGTTGTAAAAATTTTATCATAAACTAATTCTTCAAAATTAGCTGTTAAAGTTATATTATCATCAGGCATTTCGAAAGTAAACTCTTTATAATCGCTTATTTCATTATTAAGAGTATCTGTCCAATTAATAAACTCATACCCTTCAGCCGGGTCAGCTTTGATAATAACCTCTTCATTTTCAGGATAATCTCCCTCCCCTAAAACTATTCCTCCTTCTTTTGGATTTGCTTTTAATTCTAAGTTGTATGTTTTAAGTTCTAATAGAACATTAATAACAACATCTTCATCCTCAATTCCAAATGAGCTTTTAGCAGGCTTATGCTTATCTTTTTTAACATTATAAACAAAAAATCCGTCAGCCGTGAGGTGGTTAGCTTGTCCATTGATATCCGTTACAAGTTCAATATCCTTAACAAAAGCATGAAGGTTCCAATTAAAATCGAGGGTTTCATTAAGGTCAGTTAGTTTTCGCCACATTCCGTGCCATCTGATCATATTCCCTTTTCCTTCAACTGCCGGACCACTATCCGTGCCTATTGGTTGCCCTCCTTCCGTTTCAACTTTTAGTCCAAACCATAACTCATCAGAAGCATCAATAACAAAAGGCGTATCAAGTTTAATTCTATTCGATTCTTCTAAAATAATATCTTCAATTTTTTGAGAATATGCTACAGAAGGATGTTCACCAACCCATATTTTAATAGTGTATTCACAATCTTCATAGTGAGGGAAGAATCTTATGTCAGATATAATTTTTCCCTTATAATCTTTTATATCTTCCGCTTCCCATCTACTCGCAACACTAAAAGTAAAAGGTCTGTTTGGTCCTGATGAATTAACATTTTCCCCATCATCCCAGTGTATCCATTCACCCTTTTCTTGAACTTCAAATGAATTTTTATTTGGGAGCATTTTTTTTTCTTTGTAATATATTTTTTGAGGATACTTTTTTATTTCATAAACACCGCCGTAAGATTCTTTTCTATTATTATTTGATTTTTTTGCAGGCGGTTGCCCTATTTTTATTGGAGAAACTGTAATATTAGCATCCTTAACCGGATTATCAAATTGATTTTTAACATTAAAAGTAAAAAATAAGTCTTTCGAAGCGAAGTTAGCCGTTAATGTTATTTCTTCATCCGGCATATCAAAATGAAAGCTTTTATCTTCACTTACAATATTGTCATCTTCATCTGTCCAGTTCACAAATTTATAATTATATTTTTCGAAAGCTGCTACATTTACATGAGTTTCATCAGCGAAGTTTCCGTTTCCAAGGACAATCCCTCCATCATCGGGATTAGAATTAAGTGTTAACGTATATCTTTCAGGAGATGTTTTTTCTCTGTAATTTTCAACAACCCCTCTAACTTCTCTCAGGGTTCTGGCATTATCTCCATCAGCAGCATGACCTGTAGGAGTATCCAGATGTTCAACATCCGGATTAGAGAAATATGGTACTCTTGTAGCATTAATGCCATCATCGAAATAAATTCCAGCTTCATAAGTCATCACAGAACAATACATATTTTCATCACTACCTTCCCATCTCCAGCCTGCGGACCAATTATTTGCTGACCAATCAGCCCAGTTTGTTGGCCCCGGTTGAACATTTTGTTCTTTATGATGGTGGCACCCCATATTATGTCCCATTTCATGAACATGAGTATATGTCCAGCTTGCTTGCTGCACTCTTGTAAAAGAAAATCCTCTATCTTCACGACCTATTCGTCTTCTAAGCAACCAAGCCACGCCACCAACATCTGAAGCGAGTCCAAATAGTGCTACCAAATCAGCTCCATAAGTATCTCTCCAATCATGTACCTCATCCATAATTCCAGCTATTTGATAGTCGTTCCATGTCTCTCCCCAGGGATTATTATCAGGAGATGCTGTTAATCTCCTCAAATCAACACTTGAATAATCTCCTTCTTCGTAATGATTAACTAATCCTGAATGAACTAAGGTCATATTGATATTTGTATCACTATTATCCATGGCTAATTGAGCTTTCGCCATTGACTGTGCTATAGTATTATTTATTGAGCCCTCAAATTCTTTAGCCCACAATGCTGATAAAGGTGTATATACTATCATTACGCCAATTTCGGCAATAGATTTCGATTCTTTTTTAGAAAACTCTTTAAAGCTATCAATATCTAAATTATCAATGTCAGGATAATCGTCAATTAAAAAATCCGTTCCGCATTCTAATTTCATTTTATTTAACTCTTCAATATCCAGCCTTTTCAAATATGTCTTACCTGATTTCGATGTTTTTTTTATGCTATAACGTTTGTTTTTTCCCGGTAATCTTATTGAAGCAATTATAAGACCATCTGTCTCTGATAAAATCACATACCCTTTTGGATACTTGTCAAATCTTGCTCTAATAGTTAAAGTTTTGTTGATATTTTGGTCTATCCGGTCAATTGTTGTCATGTATTTTTCACCAAACAACTCAACTAAGATCTTGTCTCCGATATTATAAGCTTTGCTATCTAATACCAAAGAATTAACTTCAACCACTTTTATATCTTCATAAGGAAAGAAAAAATCTTTTTTTTCAATGCTTTTAATATCTTTAGGATAATTAAGCAATTCAATAATTTTTTGAGCGTTGATGTTATTTATCAACAGAAACTGAATTATTAAGAAAAAAGCAATAAAATACCTCATAATTGATATTTTTAAATTTATGGAATATTATCAATTGCAAATTTTATTCTTTTTATAACTTCATCTTTTCCTATTAAACTCATTACTTCTTTAATATCAGGACCTTTTGCTTCTCCTACTATAGCAATTCTAAGTCCTATCATAAGCAACCCCGGACTAATTTCGTTTTTTTGCATAAAACTTTCAAGCTCATTATTAATGCTGTTAGCATCAAAAGGCTTTATATTTTCTATAACATTTATAACATTATTAAGCACTTCCGGCGTTTTTTCTTTCCATTTCTTTTTAACAATTTTTTTATCAAACTCCACAGGTGGTTCGAAAAAGAAAGACATCTGATCCCAAATTTCATGAACGAAGTTAACTCTATCTTTAACAAGCTCAACAATTTTTATCAATTTATTGAATTCAATATTGTGTCCTTTTTGCTTTATAACAGGTGTTATCTGTTTAGCAACATCTTCACTGCTTTTATTTATAAGATATTGATGATTGAACCATTTAGCTTTTTCAGGACTAAATTTAGCTCCTGCTTTATTAACCTTTTCAAGTGAAAATTCATCAATTAGCTCACTCATAGAAAAGAGTTCTTTCTCTGTTCCCGGATTCCACCCCAATAAAGCGAGAGTATTAACAAATGCTTCAGGGAAATACCCTGATTCTCTATATCCACTTAATATTTCACCATTTTTCGGATCTTTCCATTTTAATGGAAAAACGGGAAAGCCAAGTCTTTCTCCATCACGTTTACTCAATTTCCCTTTTCCATCGGGTTTATAAAGTAGTGGTAAATGCGCAAATTGAGGCATTTTCTCTTCCCAATTAAAAAATTTATATAGCAAAACATGCAAAGGTGTTGAAGGCAGCCATTCCTCGCCTCTTATAACGTGACTAATTTTCATAAGGTAATCATCAACGACATTTGCAAGATGATAAGTAGGTAACCCATCTGCTTTCATCAAAACTTTATCATCTAAAGTGCCGGAATCTACTTTCATTTTACCTCTAATAATATCATTAACTTCAATTTCAATATTTTCGGGCACTAATGCACGAACTACGTATGGTTGACCTGACTCTATTCGTTTTTTAGTTTCTTCCTCCGATAAAGTAAGAGAGTTACACATATATTTCCTTGATACAGAATCGTATTGAGCATTACCTGAGTTTTCGCTTTCTATTTTTTTTCTCATTTCCTCAACTTCTTCCGGAGTATCAAAAGCATAATAAGCATGCCCTTTTTGAATTAATTCAGACAAATATTTTTTATATATTTCTTTTCTTTCCGATTGTTTATATGGAGAGTAATTCCCTCCAATATCAGGACCTTCATCCCATTGTATTCCTGACCACTTCAATGACTCCTTAATATAATCTTCTGCCCCTTGAACATATCTTTTTTGGTCTGTATCTTCAATACGAAGTATAAAACTTCCGTTATGTTTTTTAGCAAACACATAATTATACAGCGCTGTTCTAACTCCACCAATATGTAATGGTCCTGTTGGACTGGGTGCGAATCTCACTCTTATTTTTTTATCCTGCATTAATGTACTTATTTATTTAAAGTTTAACAAATTAATTTATAATCAAAATTACAAAAATGATTTTTATAAACAAAACATTTTATGTGAATAAAAAAAATCCGACTTGAAAATATAAATTATACAAGTCGGATTTTATTAATTTAAATATATTTTTAAACAAACTCTAACCTGAGATTATTTTTATTCAACATCAATGACACATCTTACACTATATCCGTTAACTTTATTATAATTGTTGCGAAAGATAGCATCTCTATCTCTTGTTAAGAATCTACTCCAAGCATGCGTTTGAGATTCTTCATCACTTACCCACCATCTTCCATTTCTTCCAAGTGTAAAATAACCACCTCCTGTACTTCTGATACCACCGGGCAAAGCAGAGAAGCCAAAATCGTCAGTTCCAAACACATCGTCATTTTTATCCCATCTTGGGTGCTCATTGTTATCAACGTTACAGTCGCCTGCTTCAAGCCCTAAAGGATGATTTTCGGTACGACAATTTTTTAATTTTTTTCCTGCATCTTCACCTCTCCATGTAATTTCATTCCAAATATCATCATTTATATCATGTTGGCTATCTACTGTACCTTCAAGTATTTTCCAATCATCATCTGATGACACTCTCCATCTATACGGGCATAAACCTCTTTCATCGTCAACAGCATACCAGTTATATAGTTTACCATAAGCTTCAATAACTTCTTGTCGTGAATTTAATCCTTCTGCATCAGCATGATTATGGTCATAGACCGCATAAGCTCCTATCTGGTTATTATTAGTATTTGACCATTCATCATCAGGCAGGTCTCCTCTTATTTTACTTCCATCGGTATATTTAGTCGTTCTTAGATTTTCTTTAAACCAGCACTGGTTCCCAATTTTAACAGTTTCATAGTAGTATCCGTGATAATAAAAAGGTTCACCACAAATGATTTCTTGTAAAAAGTAAAGATAAACTTCGATACTCTCAGCCGGCATATTAAAATTAAGTTCTTTATTTTCACTTAATTTAAAGCCATCCCATTTTTGAAACATCCATCCTCCTTCTGATACAGCTTTCAGGCTAATACTCTCATTAAACTTAACAGATTGCGTTCCTTCACCAAAATTACCTTCACTTCCTTGACCATAAACTGATATAACCAACTCATACTCTTTTCTTTCAAAATTAGCATTTAAGGATATATCTTCTCCCGGCATATTTACTATTGTATTAACTGCATTTGCATCTTCCAGGTATTCTGTATCACCTGTCCAATTGACAAATCTATATCCTTCGCTTGCTTCAGCGATAATTTCAATTTTTTCATTTTGGACATAACTACCGGAACCTTCAATATCACCTCCTTCGGATGGTTCAGCAGATAAAGTTAGATTATTTGCCGTTTCGAAATTCGCTATAAGGGTAATTTCTTCGTCTGCCATAGTATATTCAAATTTCGGCTTTTCGCTTAATATATTACCTTCTTCATCAGTCCAATTTGAAAATGCATAACCTTCATTTGTTGTGGCATTAACTTCAACTTTTTCACCTTCTTCATATCTGCCTCCGCCGCTTAAAATACCTCCTCTAATTGGATCTGCAGATAATGAAAGTACGTAAGTTTGAATAAATTCAAAGTTAGCAATAACAGCAACATCTTTAGCGGGCATATTAAACAATAATTTATCTTCGTCGCTTTCAACATCTCCTGTCCAACCGGTAAATCTCCAGCTTCTATTAGGTTTAGCTTCAAGAGTAACACTCTCATCAAATTTAATGGAATGCCTTCCTCTACCAAAGTTAGATTCGGAGCCTTCTCCTTTAATATCAACTGCTAAGTTAAACTTTTGTCTTTCAAAATTAGCAGTAATATTTAAATCATTAGCAGGCATATTGAGAGTTACTTCTGAATTTCTTGCTCTTCTGCTATCAATATCTCCTTCCCAGTGCGTAAATGACCAACCTTCATTTGGTTTAGCAGATATTGTTATCTCATCGGTAAATTCAATACTATGAGTGCCTTCCCCAAAGTTAGCTTCAACACCACCACCCTTAATACTGACTGTCATATTATATTCTTTCTTGTCAAACACTGCTGTTAAAGTGGTATTTTCAAAAGGCATTTCATAAACAAAATCTGAATCCATACTAATAGTATTTCCATATGCATCCATCCAATAAACAAATTCATATCCTTCATTAGCAGTAGCTGATAATTCAACTTCATCACCTTCAGTATATCTCCCTTGACCACTTAAAGATCCGCCATCACGTGGGTTGGCTTCCAATGTTAGAATGTAAGCACTCATATATCCAAAATTCCCTAAAGAAGAAGCATTATTTGCTATTACGTTTTCAGAAGAATTTAAAATATCAGAAAAAATTTTATTTGAAGTTGCATCATTACTTGAGCAACTAACAACTTCTACTTCCATAAAGCAAAAAGCTAATGTAAGCAAAAGCATAAAAGTTGTTTTTTTCATCAGATATTAATTTTAGTTAAACAATTTATTTTCAAGTATTTATAAAAATTAGTTACAATATTTTTTGTTATTTAACGAGCATAATTTTTCAATATTACCAACAAATAGTTATTAATCTATGATATAGACAAAAATTATACCAAGTAAAAATTCAATATTATTTTCCAATGCAAATATATAAAAAAACTTAACTTTATAATTTTTAAATACGCAATTAATTATATTTTTTTTATAATTTGTTTAAAAATTCTTCCCAATCTTTGAATTGATGATTTTTTAAAACTCTGGGAAATTTATTTTGTCCGCCTTCCTTTCCAATAGATTTCAAGTAATCGTAGAAAACTGCTGAAGGCAAAATTTCAACAAAAACATCTTTAATCGCTGCAATTCTTTCTACCCTATAGTCATCATTTAAAATTTTCAAGTTTTCATCAATTTTTTGTTTAACCTGTTCTTTATCAATCTCATTATCCGTTCCTATGTACCATTTATGAGCAAACATAGAGTTATGTTTTATTCCGGCGACCGCAAATTCTCTAATTACAATTTTTAACTGCTCTTCCACTCTTTTAATAGCCATGTTCATATTCTCTACTGACAAGTGTTCTCCGCATATATTCAAAAAATGCTTGGTTCTTCCTGTTATAATAATTTCGTTTAACTCGATAGATGTAAATTTGATCATATCTCCAATTAAGTATCTCCATGCCCCTGCACAAGTACTTATTAATAGAGCATAATCAACTCCTTCTTCAACTTGGTCAATAGTAAGAATTTCTGCATTTGGTTTAATTTCACCCTCATCATCAAAGTTTTTTTCATTAAATGGAACAAATTCCATAAATATCCCATTATTAAGCACAAGTTGCATACTATTAGTATTTGGTCTATTTTGAAATGCTATAAACCCCTCTGATGCAAGGTAAGTTTCAATATAAGTTAATGGCTTACCAAGCAACTTTTTAAAACCATTTTCATAAGGTCCAAAAGATACGCCTCCATGTACAAAAATACTTAAATTCGGCCATATCTGATGGATATTTTCAACTTTATAATAATCAATTATTTTTTCAATCAGTATTTGCCACCATGCAGGCACACCACATATAACACCGAGATCCCATGATTTAGCCTTTTTTACTATTTCATCTAATTTTGTAGGCCAATCTCTTTCTTTTGCTATTCTTTTTCCGGGTTTATAAAAATGCTGAAACCAAAAAGGGATATTTTTTGCTGTTATACCCGAAAGGTCTCCTTCATAATAAGTCCCGTTATAGTTTAAATGTGTACTACCACCTAACATCAATATGCCTTTTTCGTAAAAATTACGAGAAAAATCATAGCGAGCTAAAGAAAAAATCTGATTTACTGATGTTTTTTTTATTGCTTTAAGCATATCTCCGGTTATAGGGATTTGCTTGCTTGATGCTTCTGACGTTCCTGAACTCAGGGCAAAATACTTAACCCTACCGGGCCAACAAACATAAGGTTCTCCATTTAATGTTCTATACCACCAATTTCTAAAAATTTTATTATAATCATGAACAGGCACTTTTTTTTGAAATTCTGCTACAGGATTTTTTCTTTTTAAAATTTTATCAAAACCATAGTATTCACCAAACGAAGTATTAACAGCTTTCTTTAATAATTTTTTCAGTTCTTTTTTTTGTGTTCTGTAAGGGTTTTTATACTTAAACATATCCGGCATTTTGCCGCGCATTTTTATAGCCCTTTTAATTATTGAACCTAAAACATACATAATATTATATTATAGATTATTATCTTGTACTTAAATGTTATCCTGCCATTGCTTTATTTCATTACTGTTTGGAGCAGAAACATCAAGTTTTGCTTTCTTTCTAATTTTACAAAGGTCATTAAAAATTTTATTTGGGTTCTCATTTTTAAACTCCTGATTTAGCTCATATCCCAATTCTACTAATAATTTTGCCCATTGTTTTGGGATTCCTGCTTTTTCAAATTTTTCACACTCATTAACAGGTTCCTTTTCCGGTTTCATTTGCGGGAAAAATAACACGTCCTGAATAGACTCACTGTTAGTCATTATCATTGCTAATCTGTCTATTCCAAGCCCAAGTCCGGCAGTTGGAGGCATACCAAACTCAATTGCTTTAAGAAAGTCCTCGTCTAAAACCATTGCTTCCTGATCGCCTCTTTTCCCTAGTTCAAGTTGTTCTTCAAACCGCATTCGTTGATCTATTGGATCATTAAGCTCTGTAAAAGAGTTTGATATTTCTTTACCGTTACAAATTACTTCAAATCTTTCTACCAAACCCGGTTCAGACCTGTGTTTTTTTGCAAGAGGAGACATTTCTATAGGATAATCTGTAATAAAAGTAGGCTGGATTAGATTAGGCTCGCATTTATCTCCAAATATTTCATCAATTATTTTTCCTCTTCCCATGGATTCATCAGTTTCAACACCAATATCTTTGGCAAAAAGATTCAATTCTTTATCACTCATATTTGAGATATCCTTTCCTGTAAAGTGCTTAATAGCTTCATACATAGTGAATCTTTTCCAAGGCCTTTTAAAGTCTATTTTTTTATCTCCTACCTGAACAACTGTAGAGTTATGTAGGTCAAGAGCAACTTTTTCAATCATCTTTTCAAATATATCCATCATCCAGTTATAATCTTTGTAGGCAACATAAACTTCCATTTGAGTAAATTCGGGGTTATGGAAGCGACTCATTCCTTCATTACGAAAGTCTTTTGCAAACTCAAAAACGCCGTCATATCCTCCTACAATTAATCTTTTAAGATACAGTTCATTAGCTATTCTTAAATAAAGCGTAGTATCAAGTTTATTATGGTGCGTTTTGAATGGTTTTGCAGCTGCTCCACCGTATATAGGTTGCAAAACAGGGGTTTCCACTTCAAGGCACCCAATATCTTCAAGAAAAGTTCTTATACTTTTAATCATAGCAGCCCTTTTCTTAAAAACTTCTCTAACATCAGGATTAACAATCAAATCAACATATCTTTGCCTGTATCTTTGTTCAGCATCGGTAAAAGCATCATAAGTTTTACCATCCTTTTCTTTAACAATAGGCAATGGTCGAAGAGATTTAGTAAGCAACTTAAACTCTTTGACATGTATAGTTGTTTCTCCCATTTTTGTTTTAAAAACGAATCCTTTTACCCCTATTATATCGCCAATGTCCAACAACTTCTTAAATACGTCGTTATACATTTTTTTATCATCAGTAGGACATATTTCATCTCTATTAAAATATAGCTGAATTCGCCCTTTAGAGTCTTGAATTTCAGCAAACGAGGCGCTACCCATTATTCTTCTACTCATCAAGCGACCTGCTAAACTCACATCATCAAAATTATTTTTATTTTCAGAGTAAAGATCGTGTATCTCCTTTGTTGTAGTGTTAACATCAAAGCCTTCGGGGGGATAAGGGTCAATATCCAGTTTTCTTAACTCTTCCAGTGCATTACGTCTAAACTGCTCTTGTTCACTCAATTTTATAGTCATAATAAGTTTTAATTTACTCAAAAAAATCAATTAATTTTATGTTTCATCAAAAAACAAGTTAACCTGATTAACTCCATGTATTTTTTTAATTTCAGAGATTAACTCTTTGCTATTATCCTCATTTTTCAGTTTTATATAATATGAAAACTCCATCATATTTTTATCCTCCTCACCAATAGTTTTTACATTTATAATTTTTTGTTTTTTACAATGCTTCTTAAATGCTTCATGAAAAGGATTTTCCGGCAATTGTTGTTCGTTTGCGACTATCTGCATAAGAAATTCGCGACTTTGCGGCATTGCAAAATTAAATCTGATAATAATAAGATATACAATACTTATAATAATAGTTCCAAAAATTGCAATGGAATAAAGTTTAACGCCCGATGCCAATCCTACAGTAAGAGCAAAGAATATAAACATAATATCGGAAGCGTCTTTAACCGCTGTTCTGAATCTTATTATTGACATTGCACCGACAAGACCGAAAGCACGTGCGAGATTATTTCCAATTACCATTATAACAATTGCTGTGATCATTGTAAGCATAATCAAAGAAATAGTAAATGCTGTCGAATAATTTAATCCTCTGTATGTATATTTATATAATACTGCTATGGCTATACCACAAATCATAGCAACTAAAATATTACCTATTACATCTTGCAAGGTTATACTAAAAACAAATATTTCTTGAAAATCACCTGCCATAGCTTAGCTTTTCTATTTTATTTTCTTAAATGCTTTAAAAATATGTTCAATATTAATTCTTGTTAAAAAATCAACATTTTTTTCTATTTCCATTTTTCATGCATGCATCAAACCCAATTACATACTTTGATAACGCCTCATTTCTTAATCTAAACTCCTGTATTAAAGATTTAGCCCAAACAGGCATTATATATGTAAAGTATTTTATTTCCAAAATAAAATGATTTTTAAATAAATAAGACTGATTTGAATTACTATACAATTCATTAATACCGGGATAATTTAAGCTGCGAATATTTTTATCAAAAGTAATTCTAACACCATCATCAAATTTTCCGTGATATGGTTCTCTTTCATATACTATTTGAGATGTAGGTTCAAATTTGTTTTTTTTCACATGAAAAAGAAATCGCCGTGCATCATCTATAGAATTTTTATTGCCATTTTCATTTAAAACATATTTTTCGACATTACCGGAATATAACAAACTCTCCATATCAGACAACTTCACAGGAGCTCTATGTTTTTTCACCCTATTTTCAATTTTTCTTTTTATTTCAAAAATTACATTTTGACCAATTTCTGAATCTCCATACCCCCTAATTCTAAATTTTTTTCTTAATAAGACTCCTTCTTTTTTCTCAGTATAGCAATCCAAATTGCTACTATCAAAATAAATACTTCTAACTGTATATTCAGGAATCCCTTCATTATTTCCCGACAATGCATACAAATCCGGTCTAACGAAAGGTCTTATTCTTTTTCTAAGATCATTCATTAAATAATTCGGTACTAAATATTTTTTTTCTAATCTTAGCATTTAATTTTGATACACTGTTTTGAATAATCTTTTAATATATTCACCTGCCGGGATTCTACCACATTTAATTTCTGCTTCAAGGACCATATTAGGCAAAATTTTGCTAATATTCTCTTGATTTTCAAAAGCGGCTATTACAAAAATATTTTGATGAAAATTTATCATTTTCACGCTATTATCAATATAAACTACTTTTGCTTCAATTTCTTTTGTTCTAGAGCCACCGCCGGGAGTTAACATTACTTTTTGTCCCGGCATAACATATTCACGATCATACAGTTCAATTGGCATTAAAAACACAAACTTTGAAATATCCGCTATTGTAATTATATTAGTTACGTCGCTATCATTTCCATGTTGTTTTATAGCTACCCCCGAGAAGGGAGCCAAAATATTAAATGAACTAATTCTATCTTCAACCTGATTTAACTGCTCTCTTATATTATCAATATTTGTCTTTATATATTGCAATTGCTCATATTTTTCTCCTGATTTGGCTGCATTATATTCTGATCTTGCGATATTAAATCGATGTAACTTAATCTTATACTTATTTAGTGAAATCTCATACTCTTCATCAGATATAAATCCATCTTGATGCATTACCTTATCTCTTTCGGTTATTTTTTTTTGGGTATTGTATTCCTGTTCAGCAAGTAGGATATTTTCATAAAAAACATCAATATCCTCAGGCTTTTCACCGGAGGCATATACTTTTAACAAATTTTGTTGAGCAACTAACTTCCCTTTTAACTCAAGATATCTTCTTTGTTGTTCATTTGATCTAATAAAACCTATAGTATCCCCTTTATCAAATAATTCTCCATCCATGATATAGTCATTCATTATAAACTCTGCAAAGTCTCCTCTTTGAAATTCAGTCACCGAATAATGAGAAACCCTATTATTCAAATTATTCTTTAACACATTTATTAAAGTACCGTCATCTGTTTTTGATAATTGCCATTCCTTATAAGGATAAACAATAGCTTTGGTTTTAATATTATATTCTAATTCAGCATATTTAAAAAAAAATAAAGCTGCTAAACCTAATACTATTATAAATAAACCAAAGTATTTGAAATTCATTTTTAAAAAATTTAGCCTAATAAGTTGCTATTACACCTAATTATTGGTTTTAAAGTTTATGTATTTTGAAATACTTGCAAACTGTCAAAAAAACATTTACCTTAAAATAAAAACACAAAAACACAATAATTAAACTCTGTTTAAAATAGATATATGGTACAAAAAAGTGCAAATATAACCATTTTTGCTAAATTCAGCACTACCAAATAAAAAAGAATTACCCCAAAAACTCCATTACAAGAAAACTTTAAATTTATTTTTGTAATTTTGCAAGAGTTCTATTATTTATGATTTTTATTCGAATGCTGGGTTTAAGTATAAAAACAATCTGCTTTATGTTTAAAATCATTAAAAAAAACTGCAAAAAATATTTAAAGCAACAATTTTATAACTTGTTTTTTTTTATATTTTTATTTTTTCCCTTTCATTTTAATTTGGCACAAGAAGTTGCAATAAATGAAGTAATGACTTCAAACAGAACTACTATTGCCGATGAAGATGGCGACTTTGAAGATTGGATAGAATTATATAATTATGGTTCATCTACCATTAATCTAAAAGGTTTTGGTATTTCAGATGATTATGAAAATCCCTTCAGATGGATATTTCCTGATTTTTTTATAGAACCGGGAGAGTTTATTAAAATATGGGCTTCGGGCAAAGATAGAGACAACCCTGATTTTCCGTTACATACTAATTTCCGAATCAGTTCTGACGGAGAAGAAGTTATTTTAACTTGTAGAGACTCTATATTAATTGATGAACTTGAGCCAACAACAATTCCCACAGACATCTCATACGGGAGAGTTCCTGATGGAACAGGCGAATGGTATTACTTTAAAGATGCAACTCCGGGTTCTGAAAACACAACACAAAAATATAACGGCATACTTAGTCCTCCTGAGTTTTCTCACAAACCCGGATTCTATTCAGAAGCTTTTGATTTGGAGATATCACATTCCGAACCGGGTGTAACTATCAAATATGCAAAAAACGGGCAATGCCTTCAAGAAAACTCAATATTATACGACAGCCCGATTAATATAACTGACCGTTCCAATCAACCAAATTCACATTCTCTTATCCCTACAAACTATATTTCCGAATCATCAGGAAGAGGATGGAGACCTCCGGCTGACACTATTGCAAAAACAAACGTAATACGCGTTTTAGCATCTCATCCTGAAATGATATCTTCATCAAAAACAAAGACTTTTTTTGTTTTTGATGAAAATTATGAAAGATATTCTTTTCCAGTGTTTTCTATAACTACCGATTCCATTAATCTTTTTGGTCTCGAGGAGGGTATTTATGTTCCGGGAGATACAACATCAATTTCAAGTGATTATAATTACAGTCAAAGAGGCTTTGAGTGGGAAAGACCCGGACATATTGAATTCTTCAATAAAGACGGCGAGCTTGAATTTGCTCAGGGAGTAGGGCTACGAATTCATGGAGGATTTTCAAGAAGATTTCCTCAAAAATCTTTAAGAATATATGCCAGAAACTTATATGGTAATAACACTATAGATTACCCATTATTTTCAGATGAAAACTACGACAGCTATAAAAGATTTATTTTAAGAAACTCCGGAAATGACTGGGGATATTCAATGTTCAGAGATGGAACATCACAAAGCTTGGTTAGGCATTTGGATTTTGATTCACAGGAATTTAGACCATCCATTGTATTTATAAACGGGGAATACTGGGGAATACATAATATAAGAGAACGGTATGACAAACACTACCTGGAAAGAGTTTATGGCATAGACCCTGAAAATATAGATTTATTAACAGGGAATTCTGTTGTAAAAGAAGGTGATAATGTTCACTTTCAAAAACTACTATCTTTTCTTAGTGATAATGATACTGCAGATGATGAAGTATTTGATTCTGTAAAAACATATATGGATATCAATAATTTTATTGACTATTACAGCGCACAAATCTACTACGGCAATACAGATTGGCCCCAAAACAATATTGATTACTGGAGACTTAGAACGCCATACAGCGACGACAAAAAACCCGGGCATGACGGGAGATTTCGTTGGCTTATGTATGATGTTGACCGCTCATTAAATTTGTTTACTGACTACTCAACAAACATGATAGAGAGAGTAACCAGAGTCCATTGGTCAACTAATATTATGCGACAATTGATAAAAAATGAGAATTTTAAAAATAATTTCATTAACAGGATGGCTGATCATCTAAATACAGCTTTTATAAGTGAACGTGTTATTTACAAAATTAATAAAAACAAAATTCTTTTTGAAAAAGAGATTCAAGAACATATAGAAAGGTGGCAAAGACCTTCGAGTATTGACGTTTGGTATAGCCAAACAGAAAGTATGATTGATTTTGCTAACCTACGTCCTGAATATCTTAGAACCCATATCCGCGAACATTTTGAAATAGAAAATAATATTGACACAACATTAGATGTAAATGACTCATCCATGGGTTTTATAAGAATTAACTCCATACAGATCACTCATGATACACCAGGCGTTCCGGAAGATACTTATCCATGGACAGGCATATATTTTAATGGCATCCCTATAGAATTGGAAGCTATAGCTAAACAGGGTTATAAATTCAGCCACTGGGAAGGCGTGCCAGACGACCATCTTGCTTTGACTTCCTTAACTCCAACAAAAGATTTAAGCGTAAAAGCACATTTTGTGAAAGACCAAGCCCCCGTCGGGTTAATTTATTTCTGGGCATTTGACAGCAATATGCCTAACAACACGCCTCTTGAAACAATAAGAGCTACATATAACTTGACCGGTGAAGGAGAAATTAAATATTACTCTGCTTTAACAGGCTATCCATTTAATGATGACCATCCTCTTTGGAGAAAATCTTCAATGGAAAGACGCAATGCCCCTACTGAAATAAATTATCTGCCTGCAGGGAATAATTTTATTCCTTTTGAAGATTCCTATATGCGAGGGCTTCAGGTTCGCCAACCTTTTGAATGTAGTGAAGATGAAAATGAGAATACCATGATTTTTCACATGCCTACAACCGGATATAAAGATATAATATTTAGGTTTGCCGCAAAAGATGAAGACGCAGCAAATTCTTTGATAATAGACTACGCAATTGAAGATGGCTATTCTGAATGGCAAAAAACAGGGTTATCTAAAACAAGTTTTGAATTATTTGATGATTTTAATTTATATGAAATTGATTTTTCATCAATAGAAGAAGTAAACCACAATTTCAATTTTAAAGTAAGAGTTAGATTTGATGCAGAAGATATGCTTGAAGATGATGGAAACAGAGTAACTTTTAATAACATTAGCTTGAAGGGCAAACCATTTGGCGATTCTATTATTCATTATTGGCACTTTAATGATTTACCTGACGAAATTCTGACATCTGTCAGGGCTGATTATTCATCTGACCTAAATGAAACAGCGATTATTGAATATCTCGGAGAGGGCGACGGTTATATGGATCGCTACTATCCGGGGTCAGACATAAATTTTAGATTTGACGAAGAAGCGGGATATGCCTTAAGAGTACGTAACCCTTCTGACACCAGGAAACTGCTAATTAATTCCTCCTCCGAAGGCTATGATAGTCTTTATGTTGCTTTTGCCGTACATCGTTCACCTAACGGCGCAAAACAGCAAGAATTTTATTATTCTCCGGATTCAGGAAATAAATGGGAACAATTAGGAGAATCCTATGATATACAAGAAGAATATACTCTTAAAGCTTTTGACTTATCAAAAATTGATGAAGTAAACAACAATCCTGACCTTAAATTTAAGATTCTTTTTAAAGGCGATAATATATCAGGTTCTTCAGGTAATAATCGTTTGGATAACATTACAGTAAGTGGAGTAAAAACCACTAATTCAATAATAGCTACCACAGGGGATAACGGCAAAATAGATCCTTTCGGAGAAATCAAAATGGAATATGGCAAAGACACTACTTTTACTATAATTCCTGATGAAGGATTTAAAATATATGATGTATATGTAAATGAAGAAAGCGTTGGAGCTGTTGATATATATGAATTT